>CAYVBH010000135.1:0-10451 GCA_964449015.1 uncultured Bacteroidales bacterium | reverse complement strand
AAATCGCGGTAAAAATGAATCAGCAAATGTAAGAACTATTGCGTGAATACACAATTGGGTTTAAATCAACCCGGAATACCCTTCCATTTTCGCAAAATTATTTGGATATTTGATCCCTGAGTCCGGTGGCGACCTGCTTTTCAAGTTGAATTCCCGCCGGTACAAAAAATCAGTGCGTATGCAAGCCCATTCAAACCGTTTTCAAAACCTGACTGTTTTAGGCGGATTCATCGCATTTTCTCTGCTGATGCGATTTTTTTCGTTTTTCCCCACACTGATCAGTCACGATGAAGGCACTTATTTTGTCATTGCCCGCGAAATGTTCCTCGGGAAGATTTACTTTGTTGATTTGGTAGACACCAAGCCCGTGGGATTGTATTTGTTGATTGGCCTGCTCTTCAAATATATTGCCTCGTCGATATTTCTCGCCCGGATGCTTGCTGCCATTGTAATTGGTTGTACATCATTTTTGATTTACAAAATAAGTCTGCACGACCAGGGAAAACAAAAACCTGCCATTGCTGCAGGAGCCATCTTCATATTCCTGCTTTCGGTTTTCACCCAGTTTGGCGTATTCCTGAATCCCGAATTGTTTTATACTTTTTTCACGGCATTGGCTTTTTACGTATTTCTCAGGTGGCAAAAAGCTGCCGGATTTCTGCTGTTGGGATTTCTGCTGGGAATCGGATTTATATTTAAATATGTTGTGCTGTTTGACCTGGCTGCCTGGTTGCTGTTTTACTTCATCACCGCATTGTTGAAAAAGGAACAGAAAATCAGTTGGACTGCCTTTGGCAATTGCTTGGTCTCTTGCCTGGGTTTCCTGATCCCTTTTGCCCTGGTTGTGCTGTATTATTACCAAATCGGTCATTTAAAGGAATTTTGGTTTTACACCTTTGGCGTAACCAGCAGGGTACCCGTGGAGCGCACCCTTTGGCAAACCATTGTTTATATTTGCGATTTCCACCTCAGGTTTCTGCCGGTAGTGTTTTTCTTTTATTATGCGCTGTTCCGAAAACCAACCGGGGACAACGCTTATAACATATCCAAAGGGTTGATCATTACCTGGTGTCTGATGGTGCTGGTGGCTGTGCTTGCACCTGGCAAACCATTCGGGCATTACTTCATCCAGATGATGGTGCCGGTAAGCATTATAGCCGGAAGGTTCTTTATTCCGGAGTTGAAGAAACCACTTTGGATCGACAAGGTCATTTCTCGTCCGGTTGGCACCATCATATTGATTGTTCTGATAACCTTCCAGATTTTCATGCAAAAGCACGATTATTTTGATAGGCCTGATGTTCCCAAAGAAGTAGCTGCCTATCTCCGTCCCATGCTGCATCCCGAAGACAGAATATACACGGGCAATTACCAGCAGGTGCTTTATTATATGCTGAACAAAGACTGTCCGGTGAAATACGTACACCGTACCCTGATGTGCAACCATGAACACCGCAGCGCGCTGCAGATTGATCTTGCGAAAGAGATGGAAATGCTGATGAAAATGGATTTCAGGTTTGTGCTTATGAAAGGCCCGTATTGCTATGAGCCCATGAATGCCCACATTCGTAAGCACTATCGACTGATCAGGGAATTTCCCGGGGGTGTGGAGGTGTATGAGAAGAATGGGAGGTAGGCAAGCCTGGCTCTTTCAACTATTCCTCTCCTCTAAAACCAATCCCGGTATAATTAAACGGAGTTATGGCTTTCAACTCGGTTTTTACTGAATCAGCCACATTCAACCCGTCAATGAAAGTATGTATTTCTTCTTTGTTGAGGGCCTTATTGGTCCGGGTCAGATCTTTTAGTGCTTCATAAGGTTTGGGATAACCCTCTCTGCGCAAAATGGTCTGCAGGGCCTCAGAGATAACCATCCAGTTGGTGTTGAGATCGTCTTCCAGAGCCTGTTGGTTGAGAATGATCTTATCCAGTCCGCGCAGCAACGCTTTAAAAGCTATTACCGTATGCGCCATGGGAACACCGATGTTCCTCAGCACCGTTGAGTCGGTCAAATCGCGCTGAAGGCGCGAAACCGGAAGCTTGGCTGACAGGTGTTCAAAAACCGCGTTGGCCATACCCAGGTTGCCCTCTGAATTTTCAAAATCGATCGGGTTTACCTTATGCGGCATAACCGATGAGCCCACTTCGCCTTCCTTAATTTTCTGCTTGAAATATTCTATGGAGATATAGGTCCAGAAATCTCTGTTAAGATCAACCAGTATGGTGTTAATCCGTTTCATGCAGTCGAATAGTGCACCCATGTTGTCGTAATGTTCGATTTGTGTGGTAACCTGCAGCCTGCTGAGTCCCAATACGTCATTCACAAAGTGATTCGCAAACTCAATCCAGTCAACATCCGGGTATGCCACTGCATGGGCGTTAAAATTGCCGGTAGCACCTCCGAATTTAGCCGATACCGGAAGATGAACCAGCTGATCGAGCTGATTCTTCAGGCGTTCAACAAAAACCATGATTTCCTTTCCCAGTCGTGTAGGCGAAGCCGGCTGGCCATGTGTGCGGGCAAGCATAGGAACATCTTTCCATTCCTGAGCCATTTGTGATAAGCGGGCAATGATCTTGTGAAGAAGCGGGAGGTATACGTCATGCAGGGCCAGTTTCAGCGTGAGCGGAACGGCAGTGTTGTTGACATCCTGCGAGGTAAGTCCGAAATGGATAAATTCCTTGTATTTTTCCAGTTTTAGCTCATCAAACCGCGCTTTCAGAAAATATTCCACGGCTTTCACATCATGGTTGGTGATTTTCTCACTTTCTTTTATTTTAGTTGCATCAGCTATGGAAAAAATACGGTAAATCCCACGCAGCAATTCAACGTCTGACTTTCTGAAATCTGCCAGTTGGGGAAGTTGCAGTTCACAAAGCGCAATGAAATATTCAACCTCAACCTGTACCCTGTATTTGATCAATGCAAACTCCGAGAAATACTGGTCCAGGTCAATGGTCAGATTACGGTAACGCCCGTCAACCGGGGAAATTGCTGTTAGTGTTGTCAGTTCCATAGCATGAGTTTAGGAATGCGAATTTATAAAAAAAGAGTGATGTTTTCGGGGGGGTCTTCGGCTATGTTTTACGCAAAAGATGCTATTTTTGTCTGTTATGATAACTTTCCGAATATTTTAGCTAAATGAAAATACAAATAAAAGGTATTATCAGCAGGTTGCTGATTCTGGTTCCTGCGTTACTTTTGCTGTCGGCCGGCACATTGGAAACATCCCTGAATCAACAAGAAGCAGGAAAAGATAAAACGTTGGTATATGTTTTTGCCATCCGCGATGAGATTGGCAAACCTTCAATGCGGGTTATGCGTGAGGCATTTGCAGAAGCCTTTGCCGTCAAAGCTGATTACATCATACTGCACCTGAATACCTATGGAGGTTTGGTTAATGTTGCCGATTCAATGCGTACACGCATTCTGAACAGTCCGATACCCGTGCTGGCCTTTATTGACAACCAGGCCATTTCTGCAGGGGCTCTGATATCCATTGCTTGCGACAGCATATACATGCGCCCCGGCGGGAATATCGGCGCTGCAACGGTGGTAGACCAGACCGGGTCGGCAGTACCCGACAAATACCAGTCGTTCATGCGTTCTACCATGAGGGCAACTGCCGAATCACATGGCAAGGATACTATTGTAACGGGCAACGACACCATCATCCGCTGGCATCGCGATCCGCGTATTGCCGAAGCCATGGTTGATCCGCGAATTGTTGCCGAAGGAATTGACGATTCCACCAAGGTGCTGACATTTACAGCAGAAGAAGCACTGGCGAACCATTATTGCGAAGGACTGGCCAAAAACATTGATGAAGTGCTTACCCTGGCAGGAATCAAAAATTACGAACTGGTCACCTATAAAGCATCGGGAGTTGACAGGATCATCGGATTTTTACTCAGCTCGGTGGTTCAGGGAATCCTTATCATGTTGATGATCGGAGGAATTTATTATGAACTGCAGGCACCCGGTATCGGATTTCCGCTGGTTGTTGCCTTAACCGCAGCCATGTTGTACTTTGCACCCCTGTACCTTGAGGGTCTTGCAGAACACTGGGAAATACTCTTGTTTGTTGCAGGGATCGCACTGGTCATACTGGAAATCTTTGTCATACCCGGTTTCGGAGTAGCCGGCATATCCGGAATAGCATTGATTGTGGTTGGACTTACCCTGAGCCTGGTTGATAATGTTTCGTTCAGGTTTGAAGGAACACAGGCATTGGGACAGTTAGCCAGGGCACTGTTTACGGTTGTGATATCTGTTTTTCTCTCATTTACCCTGGCCATCCTGGGTACTAAGCGTTTTGCTTTCTCCAAGGCCATGTCGGGTTTGGCCCTGGATACCGTACAGGATCATAAGGAAGGCTATGTAAGCATCGACCGGAGACAAAAAGAAATGATCGGGAAAACCGGCACTGCCAGAACCATATTAAGGCCCTCAGGCCGGATTGAAATTGACGGCGAAATTTTCGATGCCAAAGCAGAAATCAGTTATATCGAAAAAGGAGAAAAGATACGGGTAACCCGGGATGAGGCCGGACAATTATATGTTGTAAAAGCATGACGGCAAAAAGAAAAAAAACAACCAGCAGTCGCAGGCTGATCCGGTACATCTTTATTGCTATTGCCATAATTCTTGTTATTGCCGGCATCAAGGTAGCTTCATTTTACAATCAGGTATTTGGTCCCAATATCCAGACTCCAGATAAAAAGGAATTTTACCTCTACATTCCCACCGGTTCCACTTATGAAGATGTCGTGGCCCTGCTCGATTCCGAAAACATGATCAAAAACAGGCAAACCTTCGATTGGGCTGCCAAAAAGAAGAATTACCCCGAAAACGTTCATGCCGGCAGATACCTGGTTAAATACAACATGTCGAACAACGAATTGCTTAACATGTTGCGGGCGGGACTGCAGGAACCGGTTGATGTAGTTATCAATGTGGCACGTACGCCGGAAGATCTGTCTGAAAAGATTTCGGTACAGATTGAACCGGGGAAAGAGACCATCCTGGCACTGTTCAAAGATGAAGAATACCTGAAGCAGTATGGTTTCAGCAGGGAAACCGTCATTGGCATGTTCATTCCCAATACCTATGAATTGTGGTGGAATACCAGTGCCGATGATTTCTTTAAAAGGATGCACAAGGAATACAAAAAATTCTGGAACTACGAAAGAACCGGAAGGGCAAAAGAAATTCAGCTTACACCAAACCAGGTAATTACACTGGCGTCAATTATAATTAATGAAACCAACAAGGAAGATGAATATCGCAGGATTGCCGGATTGTACATCAACCGGCTCGACATCGGCATGAGGTTGCAGGCCGATCCTACTGTGAAATACGCCCTGGGTGATTTCGAAAGACAGCGGATTCTGAAGGATGATACGTATATTGATTCACCCTACAACACCTATTTACATGGAGGGCTGCCACCGGGTCCCATTTCCCTTCCTTCGGTAAAAGCCATTGATGCGGTGCTGAAATATGAGAAGCATGATTACCTGTATTTCTGTGCCAAAGAAGATTTTTCGGGCTATCATAATTTTGCACGCACTCTCGATCAACATAACAAAAATGCACGTTTATACCAAAAGGCGCTCAATCGGCGTAAAATTTTAAAATAGTTCTCCAATTAATTGTTGCGGAAATAAAATATAGTGTATATTCAGGGTGCCTAAATCGCATTGAATCAATTACCCCATGGACAAGATCAAATTTGGTACCGATGGTTGGAGAGCCATAATTGCAAAGGATTATACTGTTGATAATGTAGCCAAGCTCACCCTGGCTACTGCTTTGTGGTTAACACGAAAGTACAAAAACCCGGTTGCCGTTGTGGGTTACGATTGCCGGTTCGGAGGGGAAATGTTCATGGAGGCCACTGCAAAGATACTCGCATCAAAAGGAATCCGGGTCTTCGTTTCAGAAAAATTCGTGACCACACCCATGGTTTCTTTAGGTATTGTTAAACTGAAGGCTCATTGCGGTATCATCATCACGGCAAGTCATAATTTGTCCGAATATAACGGATATAAACTGCGCGGAGAGCATGGAGGCCCAATGTTCGATAAGGATCTGAAGGATGTTGAAAACCTGATCAGCAATGAAGTTGAGATTGACCTTGAGTTACTTAACTGGAATTACCTGCTTGAACAAGGCCTGATCAACTACATTGACCTGGAAAGTATTTATCTGAAAGAGATTCGTGACACGATTGATGTTCAAAAAATCAGCAATTCAGGGCTCAATTTTGCCTTTGACGCCATGTTCGGGAGTAGTCAGAATTTTGTCCGCAAACTGCTGCCAAAAACCCTAACGCTGCATTGTGAGGTAAATCCTTCGTTCCGTGGCATCAGGCCTGAACCTACGCGGAAGAACCTTCATGAACTGATTGAACTGGTTTGGAACAAAAAAGATATTGATTGCAGTTTTGCCGTTGACGGCGACGGTGACCGCCTTGCCGTGATTGACAAGGATGCGGGATATTATGACGCCAACCACCTGTTGTTGATGATGATTCATTATCTGGCCGGTTATAAGCAACTTACTGGCAAGGTGGTGGTCAGTTTTTCCACTACCGGCAAAATTGAAAAAATAGGCCGCCATTACGGACTAGAAATTGTCCGCACCCATGTTGGTTTCACGGACGCATCGAAAATAATGACCGAGGAAGAGGTGCTCCTTGCCGGAGAAGAATCAGGAGGCATTTCCATTGGAGGTACAATTCCTGAGCGCGACGGTATCAGGGCCGGCCTGTTATTCTGGCAATGGCTTGCCGAATCCGGCAAATCCTTCAGCCAGCTTTACGGTGAAGTGCTCAGCATTACCGGACCATTTGCATTTGAAAGGGCAAACATCGAGCTGAACCGAAATGCACGCAACAAAATTCTTGAAAAATGCAGCAACGGTACCTTCAGCCATTTTGGAAGATTCGTGGTTGAAAGATTCGAGGTGTTCGACGGCTTCAAATTCTTTTTTTCCGATAACGAATGGCTGATGATCCGGTCATCCGGAACCGAACCCATCATCAGGTTATATGCAGAAGCTGAAACAGAAGAAACAGCCCAGGAGATTATTTTCTCAGGAATGAAGGCATTGATGGAGTGAAGACAAAAGCAGTAAGAATTTACGGCAAAAATGACCTCCGGTTGGAGGAATTTGAATTACCTGCAATACGTGATGATGAGATACTGGCAAAGGTGATTTGCGACAGCCTCTGCATGTCGTCATACAAAGCCACCAAACAGGGTACCGATCACAAAAGAATCCCGGCAGACATAGCGGATAGTCCCACCCTGATAGGGCATGAATTCAGCGGAGAGATTGTTGAAGCAGGTGCCAAATGGAAAGATCGTTTTAAGCCAGGTTCAAAATTCTCAATTCAACCTGCCATTAACTATGAAAAAGGACCGGTTGGCATGCTGAGTGCCCCGGGTTATTCTTACAGGTATATCGGGGGAGATGCCACTTACGTGATTATTCCCAATGAGGTAATGGAATTGAACTGTTTGTTACCCTACCAGGGCTGGGGTTTTTACCCGGCAGCACTTGCAGAGCCTTTGTCGTGTGTAATTGGAGCCATGAACGCCAGCTATCACACAAGTCCCGGATCTTATAATCACCAGATGGGAATTTTAAACGGAGGCAAGATGGCATTACTGGCGGGCGCGGGTCCAATGGGACTGGCAGCCATTAATTACATTATCAAACGGAAAGACCGGAAACCCGGCTTGCTGGTTGTCACCGACATCAACCAGGAAAGGCTTGACAGGGCAGCCATGTTGTTTTCTCCCGGTGAAGCCGAATTCGTGGGTATCAGGTTGATTTACCTGAACACTGGAAAATGCAACGATCCTGTTAAAGAATTAATGAGTATGTCGAATGGCACCGGTTTCAACGATGTTTTTGTATTCGCACCGGTGACATACGTGATTGAACAGGGTGATGCCCTGCTCGGTTTTGACGGCTGTCTGAATTTTTTCGCCGGACCGGATAATCCGAATTTCTCAGCGCAACTGAATTTCTATAACCTGCATTACAATTGCACACATATCGTCGGCACCAGTGGTGGCAACAACAACGATATGGGAGAAGCCCTGCAGCTCATGTCGGAAGGCATGGATCCGGCGGGACTGATAACCCATATCGGGGGCCTCGATGCTGTTATAGATACCACAAAGCACCTGCCTGAGATACCGGGTGGAAAGAAACTGATCTATACCCACCTGTCAATTCCCCTGACAGCCCTGGCCGATTTTGAATCTTTGGGAAAAGTAGATCCCTTTTTCCGGAAATTGCATCTGATTACATCTAAAAATAAAGGCCTCTGGAGTGCAGAGGCCGAAGAATTCCTGCTCAGGAACGGGAAAGCGATATGAGTTCAGGTGTGGTCAACTCCTAGCCATTGTTAAAGCTTTCTCTATAGCCTGAGAGAGTTTTGCCGGATTTTTTCCGCCCGCATTGGCAAAGAAGGGTTGTCCGCCGCCACCGCCTTCAAATTCCCTTGCTGCGGTTTTGACGATTTCACCGGCATGAAGTTTCTTTTCCTGAACCAGCTTATCAGATAAGGCAACCGCCAGAAAAGGTTTGTCATTCACAACTGTTCCGATTACCAGGAACAGGTTATCCATTTCGCCTTTGAGCTGAAAGGCGATATCCTTGATGATGGCCATGTCATTAACGGGTTCTTCAGCCAGGGCTGATATCACTGTAATATCTCCTGAAACAGTCGCCTGCTGTTTCAGGCGTTCCTTAAACAACCGGGCCGACTCCCTGGTGAATTTTTCCAGCTGTTTCTGGAGGGTTGCTTTTTCATCCATAAGTCCCCCGATAGTTTTCAGCATATCCTGTGGATGATTCAGCAGTTTCTCAACGGCACCCAGTTTGTCTTCAAGATTGCGGTACCAGGCATCAGCCTTGTCGCCGGTAACTGCCTCAATGCGCCTGATTCCGGCAGCTATTGAGCTTTCCGATACAATTTTGAACAAACCAATGCGACTGGTATTATCAACGTGTGTACCACCGCACAATTCAACCGAATCGCCAAACTGCACAACTCTCACATGATCACCGTATTTCTCACCGAAAAGTGCCATGGCGCCCATCTTCCTGGCTTCCTCCATGGGAATCTCAGTCAACACATTGCTGTCGATGTTGTTTCGGATCCTGCGATTTACCCTTACCTCCACTTCCCTGATTTCCTCGTCTGTCATTTTTTGAAAATGCGAAAAATCGAATCTCAGGTATTCCGGGTTAACCAGGGAGCCTTTCTGCTCAACATGACCGCCCAGTACTTCACGCAAAGCCTGATGCAGCAAATGCGTGGCTGTATGGTTTCGGGCAGTGGCCTCACGCACTCCATCAGTAACCACGGCTTCAAAAATAACTGAAGTGTCGCCGGGAAGTTTATCTGCAACATGAATAATCAAACCATGCTCCTTAATTGTATTTATGATGGAGATTCTCTCCTCCCCGTCATCAATGTATCCCACATCACCAACCTGTCCTCCGCTTTCGGCATAAAAGGGAGTCTGGTTCAAAACCAGGTGGTAAAGTTTTTTATCTTTCAACGTTACTTTACGATAACGGTTGATTTTTACTTCTGCCCGAAGGTGCTCATAACCCAGGAATTCTGTTTGTTCATTGCCCGGCCTCACCACAACCCAGTCGGCCGATTCAACCTGGGCAGCCGATTTCGACCGGTTACGCTGCTCATTCATCTCCCTGTCGAATTCAGTCTTGTTCACGGTAAAACTGTTTTCCTTCAGAATGAGTTCTGTTAAATCCAACGGAAAACCATAGGTGTCATAAAGTTCAAAGGCAATTTTCCCGCTGAGCTCCTGCTGACCTGATTTTTTCATCGCTTCTACACTGTCTTTCAGCCGCCTGTCACCGCTTTCAAGAGTATGCAGAAAGGATTGTTCCTCTTCAAAGATGACCCGTTCAATGAGATTACGCTGTAAGGCAAGTTCAGGAAAGGCCTCGCCCATGGAAGCGATCAGGGCAGGAAGCAGTTTATAAATAACCGGTTTGTTCTGTTGCAGGAAGGTGTTATTATACCTGACAGCACGCCTGAGAATACGCCGGATGACATAACCGGCCTTGGCATTTGAAGGGAGCTGGCCATCGGCAATTGCAAATGAAATAGCACGTAGATGATCAGCCACTACCCGCATGGCGATGTCGGTTTTTTCAGAACTTCCGTACTGAATACGGGTCAGTGAAGCAATTTCCTGAATTACGGGCTGAAAAACGTCGGTATCATAATTGGATGTTTTGTTCTGAAGTGCCATGCACAAACGTTCAAAACCCATCCCGGTATCAACATGCTTCTTGGAGAGCAACTCCAGTTCGCCGCTGGCTTTCCGGTTATACTGAATAAATACCAGGTTCCATATTTCAATAACACGCGGATCTCCTTTATTTACCAGTT
>CAYVBH010000134.1:0-10470 GCA_964449015.1 uncultured Bacteroidales bacterium | reverse complement strand
TATCTTTCAGAGTTTTAACCTCATTGATGAGCTGACCGTATTTGAGAATGTGGAATTACCGCTGCTATACCTTCGCATGTCGGCAAAAGAAAGAAAGAATAAAGTAAATGCAGTTCTGGAAAGGATGCAGATCTCGCATCGAAAAAGCCATTTTCCCCAGCAGCTGTCGGGAGGTCAGCAGCAACGTGTAGCAATAGCCCGTGCGGTGGTAACCAATCCAAAACTGATACTTGCAGATGAACCGACAGGAAACCTTGACTCTGCAAATGGAGAAGAGGTATTGAAATTGCTGGAAGAATTGAATCAGGATGGCACTACCATAGTAATGGTCACACACTCCCCCGCACATGCCGAAAGAGCACATCGGATCGTACAATTGTTTGACGGACATGTTGTGACGGAGAATATTAAGAAGAAGATTTAATAGTGACGAGCCTGCCTGCCGGCTAGGCAGGGGACAAGTGACAGGAGACAAGAGACAAGGGAAAATGGATATGGACAAGTTATAGGAATCAGCAGTCACCGGCGACTGAATATGATGATTCAATATTAAATAAGGATATTCTATATATAACCATTACAGCAATGAAAAAACCACTTAAAGCTTTATTATTCATTAGTTTGCTAATATCCTTTTCTTTTAATCTTTTTGCTCAGGATAAAACGAAAGAATTAGATGAAAAGGAAAGAACTAAAGTGATTAAATCAGTTAGCAAACTACTAAAAGCAAACTATGTTTTTCCGGAAGTGGCTGATAAAATGGCAACTCTGATAGAAACCAATCTTAAGAACGAAAAATATCAAATGATTATTCAACCTGATGAATATGCTGGTGTACTCACAAAGGATCTTCAATCCGTAAGTAATGACAGACACCTTAGGGTTATTTTTACCCCGGAGGATTCCAAAAAACAACAAAATGTTATCAATCCAGCTGACAGCTCACAATTTTTTTATAGTTCTGATGAAAAAATGAGGCGTGATAATTTTGGATTTAAAGAAGTGAAAATTCTTGATGGAAACATCGGATATCTCGATCTGAGAAGCTTTACTGACACACTTTTCGCTGGGAAGACTGCCATTGCGGCGATGAATTTTTTAAGCAACACAGACGCAATAATAATTGACTTAAGAAATAATGGTGGTGGAATGGCTTCAATGATTCAACTCATCATAAGCTATTTTTATTCATCAGAGCCGGTACATCTTAATGATTTTTATTATCGTCCGGCTGATAAACATACACAGACCTGGACCTTTCCCAGTGTTCCCGGTAAGAGAAGACCAGATATTGATGTCTATGTTCTTACAAGCAGATCAACCTTCTCTGCTGCGGAAGAATTTGCATACGATCTTAAAAATTTGAAACGTGCCACTCTTGTTGGTGAAACAACAGGTGGAGGAGCACATCCTGGTTTTCAAGTAGCTGTATCTGAACGGTTTAGTATTTGGATCCCAAGTGGTATGGCCATTAATCCGATATCCCACACAAATTGGGAAGGCATAGGAGTGGAACCTGATATTAAGACAACTAAAGAAGAGGCTCTCAACACTGCTAGAATAACGGCACTTGGAAAGTTGAAAGAAAAAAGCAACTTAGAAAAAATAAAACAATATTATGATTGGCACATTTCATCATTGTGTTATACAAAAAATGCTTTTGCAATTGACTCCCTGAAACTTCAGGAATATGTCGGAAAATACGGTTTTCGCACAGTTACATTAGAAGATGGTAAATTGTATGTATGGGATTCTGGGAATAAGTTTGAGTTATATCCATTAGAGCAGGATTTATTCGGAGTAAAAGAAATGTCCAACTTCAGAGTGCAGTTTGTTAGACAAAATAACATGGTATCTGCTTTAAAATATCTTGATGACGTTGGATATAATGCTGAGTTCTTAAAGGAGAATTAAAGAGACGAGGAAAGAATAGTAACAAGGGACAAGTGACGAGTGACAAGCAAAAAAACATTTAAAAATAAGTGAAGTACAAGTAGAAAAAATTAAAACATCTAACTCATAATACAAATCATCATGAAAAATCACAAAACATTTCGGCTCCTGATTTTATGTACAACTTTTGCACTGTTCAGCCTGATAGCTTTACAGGGACAATCAGTAATTCAAGGAACCTCTGAAATTTCAGTGGATTTAAACCTGTTAAAAAGCTATGTTGGCCGGTACAATTACGGACAAGGAGCGGTACTGATTGTGACACTTGAAGACAATCAATTGTATGCACAACTTACCGGACAGCCTATGTTTCTGATATTCCCTTCATCAAAAGATAAATTTTTCTGGAAAGAGGTTGACGCCAACGTGACATTTGTAGTGAACGAAAAGGGAGATGTTACCCATGCTATTCACCAGCAGAACGGAATGCAATTTGAAGCAAAGAAGTTACCGGATGAAACACCTGTTGTTGTTGATCCGGCTGTTTTCGATAAATATGTTGGCAAATATGATGCGGGCAATAATAACATCATTGTTATTTCTAAAGAAGGTGATAAACTATACGCTCAAGGACTTAACCTTCCCAGATATCAACTTCTACCGATATCTAAAACGGAGTACTTTTTAAGGGAGGTAAACGCAAGAGCAATGTTTAAGGATACTGGTAATGGTAGAGTAGATTCTATCCTCCTAAATATTAACGGAATTGAATCTACGGCAATAAGGCTTAAGGAATAAGACTGACAATAAATTAGCAATTAGCAATTAACAATTAGCAATAATACCTAAGGCCAGAAGACTTTGAAGACCTGAAGACTTTGAAGACAAAAAAATGATCAGAAACTACTTTAAAATAGCTTTCAGAAATATCAGAAGAAATGCCGCGCATTCGATATTGAATATCAGCGGTATGGCCATCGGTATGGCATCTGCAATTCTTATTCTGCTTTGGGTTCAGAATGAATGGAGCTATGACCGGTTCCACCAGAATGCTGATAATTTATATCGCATAATTAATAAACAATTCTATAACGAAGGAGAATTTAGGGAGTCAACTGGCACTCCCCTGCCGCTGGCAGCTGCTTTGAAAGAGGAATATCCTGAGATTATCAGGTCTTCAAGATACATCAACCTACAAATGTCATTACCAAAAGAAGATGAATTTCTAAGCGAAGAACTTTCATTTGTTGATAAGGATTTTCTGGAAATGTTTAATATTGAATTTATTAGTGGTGATAAAAAAGGTGCTCTGTCCCGCCCTCAGGATGTTGTAATTACTGAAGAAATGGCAAAAAAGTACTTCGGTGACAAGGAACCATTTGGTAAAACTTTAACTTCAATGGGATTTGTATTTACAGTCACTGGTGTTGTTAAAAGAATGCCTACAAACAGCCATTTAAAGTTCGACTTTTTATTACCATTTGAGTTTTTGTTTAAACCTGAATTACAAATGGGAATTTTGAATGACTGGCCATATTCTGCTGGTTCTGCATATATTGAACTCATTGAAGGAGCAAATGAAAAATCAGTAAACGAAAAAATTAAAGATTATGTAGTAAGAAAATCCAAAGAATCCAATTCAGAAATATTCCTTCAAAATATAAAGAAGATCCATTTGTTTTCTTATGGCAAATATGATCAGGATATAGAGCAAGGTAATATCACCTATGTCAGAATCATGGGTCTTATTGCTGTTTTAATTCTCATTATTGCCTGTATCAACTTTACAAATCTTTCCACTGCCCAGTCAGAAAAAAGGGCACGAGAAATAGGTGTTCGAAAAATTGCGGGTGCCAATAAACAAAAAATATTCGTCCAGTTTATTGGAGAATCACTGTTAATAGTGTTTGTAGCTCATATAATTGCAATGATTGTTGTTGAATTGTTGCTGCCTGCCTTTAATAATCTTGTTGGCAAGCAACTTTATGTTAATTACCAAAGTATTGGCTTGTATATTGGTTTATTTACAGTTGTATTGTTTTGTAGTCTGTTGGCAGGCAGTTATCCTGCACTATATTTATCTTCTTTGAAACCGCTGCAAATTATTAAAGGTATTACTATCAAAAATTCCGGAAAACCAGGATTGCGAAGGTTTCTTGTTATTTCTCAGTTTTCACTTTCATTCATTCTGATCATCAGTACTCTTATTATTGGAAATCAACTCAACTATTTACAAAATAAAAACCTGGGTCTCAACAGGGACAACATGGGTTGCTTTTTCTTTACATATGGTATACCACGGGAAACTTTGAAAAGCGAACTCAGCAATAACCCTGATATAACCGACATTACAATTGCTGCTCAATTCAATGCGTTCATTAACTCGAATTCCACAAAAAATGTTTCATGGGAAGGCAAAGAAGAAAATATTGAGGTCTGGTTCAATACGCTTTTGACCGATAAGGATTATGCAAAAACTTTTCAGCTTGAACTTAAAGCCGGACGCTTCCTGACTTCTGATGTGTTTTCATCTGACAATGCTGCAGTAGTTATCAATGAAAAAGCAGCAGAAACCATTGGTTTTAAGGACCCTGTAGGGCAAACATTAATTGTTGACGGATTGAAATTAACTATAATAGGTGTTGTAAAAGATTTTCACGTTAAATCGTTGCACACACCTATTGAACCTCTTATAATTATATCAATACCACCTAATATAATTGGAGGTACCTGTTATATAAGAATGAAACCAGAACGGTTCACTTCTGTAATTGAATATATTAAGGAAGTTTATAAATCACATCATATTAATTATCCTCTTGAATTCAGGTTCCTCGAAGATGATTATAATAACCTGTATCGCACAGAGACCAGGATAAATAAAATATTCCTGTACTTTTCTTTTCTTGCTATTATCATTTCATGTCTTGGTTTGATCGGGTTGTCCACATTTATTAACGAACGAAGAACAAAAGAAACAGGAATAAGAAAAGCAAACGGGGCAAATTCGATCGAAATATTCTCTCTGCTTTCCAGGGAGTTTATTATTCTGGTTATCATCTCTTTTATTATTGCAAGTCCTATTGCCTGGTATGCCATGCATAAATGGCTGCAAAATTTTGCATACCGGGTAAATATCGATTGGTGGGTATTTGCTTTGGCAGGGATAAGTGTTTTAATCATCACCATGCTTACAATAGGTTTTCAATCCTACAAAGCCTCGATTAAAAATCCGGTTGATGCGCTGAGGTACGAATAATTCAATTAACAATGAGTAATTAACAATAGGACCTAAGACCAGAAGACATGCCTGCGCTGCCGCTCCGGCAGGCAGGCTTAGAAGACCTGAAGACCAAAAGACAACAATATGATCAGAAACTACTTTAAAATAGCCCTCCGGAATATCAAAAGATACCCGGCACATTCCATACTCAATATTTGCGGTATGGCCATAGCCATGGCGTGTACTATTCTAGTCCTTTTGTGGGTGCAGCACTGCATTAATTGGGACAGATCCTATCCAAATGCCAATGAATTATATCGTGTGATTGTAAACCATCAATATAACGATGGTCCACTGCAGCAGGAAGCTTTTGCACCCCTTCCGCTGGCAGCTGCCTTGAAAGAGGAATATCCTGAAATCATAAGAGCTTCGAGATATGAGAAATCGGTAATGTCATTACGTAAAGGAGATGAATTTATAACCGAAAAGATTTCTTTTGTTGATCCAGACTTTTTGAAAATGTTCCCTATTGAGCTTGTCCAGGGAGATATCAGTACTGCTTTTACCGGACCTCACAATCTTATTATTTCAGAAGAAATGGCAGGTAGATTCTTTGCTGACGAAGATCCTGTTGGTAAAACATTGATATATAAAGATATTGTATTAACAGTCACTGGTGTTGCAAAGAACCTACAGAAGAATAATTCCGTCCGATTCGGGTTTTTACTTCCTTTTGAGTTTTTAATGAAACCGGAAATGCAAAAAGGAATACAAAATGATTGGATGTATGCCTTAGGTTCCTGCTTAATTGAACTTAATAAAGAGGCAGACAGTAAGATAGTTGAGGATAAAATTAAGTATATTATAAAAAGAAATAATAAGGATATCAATGCGGAGATTTTCTTGCAAAACATCACAAAGATTCATCTGTATTCTGCCAGAAAATATTTCGGCGAAAACTTTCCCCTCAGCAGCATTGTCTATGTCCGGCTTGGAAGTGTGATTGCCGTATTAATCCTGATTATGGCCTGTATCAACTATATCAATTTAGTTATTGCACAATCTGTAAGAAGGGCAAAGGAGATAGGATTACGTAAAGTGGCAGGGGCAAACAAACGAAAAATAATGTTCCAGTTTTTAGGTGAATCATTATTGATTGTTTTTGTGGCTCATATTATTGCCATGATTTTGGTGGAATTGCTACTGCCAGGCTTTAATAGTATTATGTACGGAGGAATGTCAGAAATTGAAGTCAACTACAAAAGTGTGGGTTTATATATGGGTTTAATTACCATTGTTTTGTGTTGTGGATTATTGGCCGGCAGCTATCCTGCATTGTATTTGTCTTCATTAAAGCCTTCACATATTCTGAAGGGTATTAATGATAAAAATACCGGTAACATGAAATTCAGAAGAATCCTGGTTGTTTCCCAGTTCGCAATGTCTTTCCTGTTTATCCTATGCACATTCATCATCAGATCCCAACTCAACTATTTGCAACAAAGGGACCTTGGCCTCAATATGTATCATACAGCTCATTTTGAATTTACCGAGGGCATACAACGTGAAACTTTAAAAAACAAACTCCTCAGCAATCCGCATATTGAGAGTGTAACCATTACAGGTCACCAGAATGTTCTCAATAATTGGGCCTCTGTAAGTGATATAAACTGGAAAGGGCAAAAAGCAGGTGATAACATTTTGTTTCATATTCTCCTTACCGATAGGGATTTTGCCAAAACCTTTCAGCTGGAACTTAAGGAAGGGCGCTTTTTAACTTCAGATGAGTATGTAGCAGAAATTAAAGAGCAATTCATCAATATTGTGATCAATGAAAAAGCCGCAACGCTTTTGGGATTTAAGGAACCTATAGGGGAAGTGCTGTCGGCCTCTCCTGGGTGGAAATTAAGAATTGTTGGTGTGGTGAAAGATTTTCACTTCAAACAGTTACGCTATGCCATTGATCCGCTTATCATATTACCTGTAAGATCATCAATAATAGGTGGTACTTGCTATATCCGGATGCAGCCTGATCATATCACTTCAATTGTAAATGATATCAGGAATATTTTTAAAACCTACAATCTTGATTATGCGCCGGATATTGTGTTTCCCGATGATGATTATGATTATATGTACATAATAGAGCAAAAAGCGGGGATTCTGTTTAGTTCTATATCTATTGTGGCAATTATCATATCCTGTTTGGGTTTGATAGGATTATCCACCTTTATAACATTGCGTAGAACAAAAGAGATTGGGATAAGGAAAGCGAACGGGGCAAAATCTGTTGAAATTTTTTCCCTGTTGTCAAAAGAATATATAAAACTGATCCTGATCTCATTCATCATTTCCTGTCCCATTGCCCTGTATGCAACGAATATATGGCTGCAAGGTTTTGCATACCGGACAAACATAAGCTGGTGGGTATTTGCACTGTCATTGGTAATTGTAATCTTAATTACCATAATAACCGTAGGTTTTCAAACCTACAGAGCAGCAAACAGGAATCCGGTGGAGGCGTTGAGGTATGAGTAAATGTGCAGATGTGCTAATATGCAAATGTGCTAATTTATAAATCAGACTCAAAGACCAGGAGATATAGAAAACCAGGAGACCTGGAGACATAGAAGACTTTGAAGACCAAAAGACAAAAAGACAAAAAGACAAAAAAATGATCAGAAACTACTTTAAAATAGCGCTCCGGAATATCAAAAGGTACCCGGCACATTCCATTCTGAACATTATCGGTATGGCAATAGGCATGGCCTGTGCAATTCTAATCCTTTTGTGGGTTCAGGATGAATGGAGCTATGACAGGCATTTCAAAAATGCCGATAATTTGTACCGTGTGATTGAAAAACAAAATCTTCCGGGAGGAAAAACGCAGGAATTAGCGGTAGCTCCAACCCCTCTGGTAAATATCCTTAAACAAGAATACCCCGAAATAATAAGGACTTCGCGATATGCCCTTGTGCCTTTAGACCTAAAAAAAGGAAACGAATCTATTGAAGAAACCGTGGCCGCAGTCGATAAAGACTTTTTAAAAATGTTTGATATTGAGTTTATTAAAGGAGATATCCATACAGCATTGGATGATCCTCATAATATCATTCTAACAGAAGAAACAGCACACAAGTACTTCGGTAATGATGATGCATTTGGCAAAACAATTGAATCGAGGGAGTACGCCGTAAAAGTAACAGGTATTGTAAAGGTTCCACCATCGAATAGCCACATTAGTTTTAATTATATAACCCCATTTGATTGGTTAAGCGAATTTGGGCCACCCCAGGAACAATGGGGGTCGAAAGACAGGATTTATATTGAATTGAATAATGAAAGCCATTCAGAAATCGTTGAAAGAAAAATTAAGGACATCATCAGGAAATATGATAAAAACTCAAATTCAGAAGTATTCCTGCAAAACGTTAAAAAGATCCACCTGTTTTCCTCAAGGAAATATAATATCGATGTAAGCGGATTGGGAGATATTACCTATGTCAGAATGCTGGGTATCATTGCAATTTTCATACTCAGCATAGCATGCATCAATTTTATGAATCTTTCCACAGCGCAATCCTCTAAAAGAGCCAAAGAAATTGGTATACGTAAAATTGTGGGAGCTAAGAAACAGAAAATTATAGTACAGTTTTTAAGCGAATCTTTGCTGATCATATTTGTAGCTCATATCATAGCAATGATTTTGGTTGAGTTGCTGTTACCGGGTTTTAATAATCTTACGGGCAAACAATTGATCGTTAATTACAAAAGTGCAGGGTTATATTTTAGTTTACTTGCAATTGTATTATGCTGTGGTTTTTTGGCGGGAAGTTATCCTGCATTCTATTTATCCTCCTATAATCCGCTCAATGTAATTAAAGGCCTCATCAATAAAAATCCGGGCAATACTCAGTTCAGGAGAGTTTTGGTTATTTTTCAGTTTTCGGTATCCGTATTACTTATTATATGTACACTGGTTGTTTTAAAGCAAATCAACTATTTGCAAAATGAAAATCTGGGTTTTAACAAAAACAATCTGGGTTATTTTATGTATCCTACCCGTCCAGGGGAAAGTATATTGAAAAGTCTGAAAAAAGAGCTCACAAAAAATCCCGACATTATTAGTGTTACAATTGCACACCCTGGTAATGTTTTCTACAATGATGGCACGAGAGAAGGTTTCAGCTGGAGAGGAAAAACGACCAATGAAAATGTTTTGTTTCATTTAATCGGTTCTGACGAAGACTATGCTAAAACCTTTCAGCTTAAATTAAAGGCGGGCCGGTTTTTTTCTTCCGAGAGTTCAACTGATGCTGCTGCTGTTGTAATAAATGAAACAGCTGCAAAAATTATGGGGTTTAAAGATCCCGTGGGGGAAACCCTAATAACTCCTCAAGGAGAAAATTTGAACATTATTGGTGTCGTTAAAGATTTTCATTTTCAATCGTTGCATTATAAGATTGAACCGCTCATTATGCAACTTGGTGACGATAACAATTTAATTGTTAAGATGAAACCCGAAAGAATGATGTCTGCTGTTGCCTTTATTAAAAAGACCTATAAAGCATTTGATCCCGAATTACCTATTGATTTTCATTTTCTTGACGACGATTTTGATAACCTCTACCGGGCTGAACAAAGGATGAGTAAAATATTTGGTTATTTTTCTTTCTTGTCCATTTTAATCTCATGTCTTGGACTTATCGGATTATCCTCATTCATGACCGAACGCAGAACCAAAGAGATTGGAATAAGAAAAGCCAACGGAGCAAAATCGCATGAAGTATTCTTCTTTCTTTCAAAAGAATACCTTATATGGGTTTTGATCTCAATAGCAATTGCATGCCCTATAGCCTGGTATGCCATGCATAAATGGCTGCAAAATTTTGTATACCGGACTAACATGGGATGGTGGGCTTTTGCCTTAGCGGTCGTTATGATGATGATTATAACTTTGCTGACCGTGAGTTTTCAATCTTACAGAGCAGCAAGCAAGAATCCGGTGGATGCGTTGAGGTATGAGTAAATGTGCAAATGTGCTAATATGCAAATGTGCTAATTTATAAATCAGACTCAAGGACCTGAAGACCTGAAGACCTGAAGACTTGGAGACTTGAAGACCTGAAGACCTGAAGACCTGAAGACCAAAAAATGATCAGAAACTGTATCAAAATAGCTTTTAGGAATATCAGAAGAAATGCCATAACTTAGATATTGAATGAATTGAGAATTAATTCATGAAATAATGAAGAGACTCAGCTTCATAACAGTCATTTTCTCTATTATTCTTACAGTTTGCTGCTGTAGCGAAGAAAGAATTGAAATAAAAGGAAAAGTTACTGACTTGCACA
>CAYVBH010000133.1:0-10530 GCA_964449015.1 uncultured Bacteroidales bacterium | reverse complement strand
CATCCAGAAAGGTTAAGCAGGCAGTGCAGGAGGAACTGGATGCCCGTGGCGTTCAAATCAGCTTTGATGTGGCCTCCAACCCTGAGTTCCTCAAAGAAGGGGCTGCTGTTGATGACTTCTTAAAACCTGACAGGATCATTCTCGGAGTGGAATCTGAATCTGCAAAAAAAATTCTGAACAGGCTGTATCATCCATTCCTGCTCAACGGACACCCGGTAATATACATGGATATTCCTTCGGCTGAAATGACAAAATATGCAGCAAACTGTATGCTCGCTACCAAAATCAGTTTTATGAATGATCTTGCCAATCTATGTGATCTTGTAGGTGCCGATATCAGTATGGTCAGGAAAGGTATAGGAAGCGATCCCAGAATAGGTAACAAATTCATCTATGCCGGCATAGGATATGGAGGCTCCTGCTTCCCCAAGGATGTGAAAGCCCTTATTAAAACGGCAGACGATAATGATTATTCACTTGAATTGATTAAAGCAGTTGAAAATGTGAACACCCGGCAAAAGACGGTTTTGTTCAGCAAAATTATGAAGCACTTTGGGAATGTTATTAAGGATAAAGTTTTCGGCGTGTGGGGACTGACTTTCAAGCCCAATACCGATGATATGCGCGAATCACCCTCATTAAAAATCATTGAACAGCTAATTCATGCCGGGGCCAAAGTAAGGGCCTATGATCCGGTAGCCATAGCGGAAGCACGAAAAATTCTGGGTGACAAAATAACCTATGGTAATGACATGTATGATGTGCTTATTGATGCAAACGGACTGATACTGGCCACTGAATGGTCTGAGTTCCGTGTGCCTAATTTTAAAGTATTAACGCGGATAATGAAAGACAAGGTCATCTTCGACGGACGCAATATATATGATCCGGCAGAAATTGAAGAGAATGATTTTTCATATTATGGTATTGGCAGAACACACAACAGAAATTCGTGAAAAGGATCTTGATTACCGGAGGAGCTGGATTCATTGGTTCCCATCTTTGCGAACGCCTTCTGAATGAAGGAAATGAAGTGATCTGTCTGGACAACTATTTTACCGGTTGTAAAAGCAATATTGTACATTTGCTCAACCACCCCTACTTTGAGCTGGTCAGACACGATGTGATCATGCCCTATTTCTGCGAAGTAGATGAAATTTACAACCTGGCATGTCCGGCATCTCCCATTCATTACCAGTATAATCCCATCAAAACCATAAAAACCTCGGTAATGGGTGCCATCAATATGCTCGGACTTGCCAAAAGAGTCAAGGCTAAAATTTTGCAGGCATCCACCAGTGAGGTTTATGGAGATCCCATGGTTCATCCGCAACCGGAAAGCTACTGGGGAAATGTAAATCCTGTTGGTCGCCGTTCCAATTATGACGAGGGTAAACGATGTGCAGAGACACTCTGCATGGACTATCATTTCCAGAATAAAGTGCGGATTAAAATTGCCAGGATTTTTAACACATATGGTCCCAGGATGAGCCAGTTTGACGGAAGGGTCATGTCAAGTTTCATTACCAGTGCGTTAGAAAATAAAGAGCTGGCAATTTATGGTGACGGAAAACAATCCCGAAGTTTTCAGTATGTGGACGATTTGGTTGAAGGTTTGATACGACTCATGGGAACCGCCGATGAATTTACCGGTCCGGTTAATATAGGTAATCCCGAAGAAATTTCGATCATTCAACTGGCTGAGAAAATTATCCGGCTCACCCAATCCGGATCAAAGATTGTTCACCAGCAAAAGAAAGATGATGATCCCATGCAAAGAAGGCCGGATATAACACTGGCAATGAAATCGCTCAATAACTGGCATCCCCGCGTTTCTTTAGATGAAGGTTTAAACATGACAATTACCTACTATAAAAATCTTCTTAAATTGTAACTTTGCTCTTACCATAACCTCGAATTATGAAAGGAATTATTCTTGCAGGTGGCTCCGGCACCCGGCTCTACCCTATAACCAAAAGCATTTCAAAGCAAATCATTCCCATTTACGATAAGCCGATGATTTATTACCCGTTATCGGTTCTGATGCTGGCCGGGATAAGGGAAATTCTGATCATTTCCACACCAAAAGACATCCATCTTTATGAAGATCTTCTTGGTAACGGTAATCAGCTGGGTCTTACGCTGTCATACGCCATTCAGCCGTCACCTGACGGACTTGCCCAGGCATTTCTTATTGGTGAAAAATTTATCGGAAATGAGCCTGTTTGCATGGTTCTGGGAGACAATATCTTTTACGGACACGGATTCGGAAACACCCTGGCCAAAACAGCTCAATTGGAAGACGGTGCCGTGGTTTTCGGCTATTATGTTAACGACCCCGACAGATATGGCGTGGTGGAATTTGACAATAATGGCAGGGTAATCAGCATTGAAGAAAAACCAACAAAACCCAAATCCAATTATGCAATAACCGGCTTGTATTTTTATGGTAATGATGTGGTAGAAAAAGCCAGAAAGTTAAAACCCTCTTCCCGTGGTGAACTTGAGATCACCGATTTGAACCGACTTTATCTGGAAGAGAACAAACTTAAAGTGAAGATTCTGGGGCGTGGTATTGCCTGGTTGGATACAGGCACACATGAAACATTGCTGCAGGCCTCAGTCTACATCCAAACTATCGAAGAAAGACAAGGGCTCAAGGTTTCCTGCATTGAAGAAATTGCCTTTAAAAAAGGATATATTAATACCGATCAGCTTTTGGCGCTGGCATCGCCGCTCAGTAAAAACCAGTATGGGAAATACCTTCATAAAATAGCTTCAGAAAAAACCTATAACTTTGAAATTGAAGATAACGAATGGAACTAATCAACACAGGATTTCAGGATTTGATATTAATTAAGCCTTCTGTTTTCGAAGACGGCAGAGGATATTTCTATGAAAGTTACAACAAAACTGTCTATAAAAAAGCAGGAATCAACTGCAATTTTGTGCAGGATAACCAGTCATCTTCTATAAAGGGAGTGATTCGCGGATTGCACTACCAGTTAATGCCGTTTGCCCAATCAAAACTCATCAGGGCTTTAAGCGGTACCATTTTCGATGTCGCGGTCGATTTAAGAACCGGATCACCAACTTACGGCAAATGGTATGGTGTTGAATTGTCTTCAGAGAATATGTTACAATTGTTCATTCCACAGGGCTTTGCACATGGTTTCTCTGTTCTGTCGGAAAAAGCGGTTGTACTATACAAAACCGATGATTTTTATAAGAAAGAAGCGGAAAGAGGCATTCGCTTCGACGATCCCCTAATGAATATTGATTGGAAGCTGGACCCTACCGAAATAATCGTTTCGGAAAAAGATCACCAGTTGCCTCGCCTGGATGAAGCCGAAGCTAACTTTATTTTATAAAACCATGACAAAGATTCTGATAACCGGATCGAATGGTCAGCTTGGCTCTGCAATTCGTGAACTGGCAAAAGATTATACACAATTCAATATTACAGGAATTGACATTCATGATCTTGACCTAACCAATGAAACTCATGTCAGGCAGTTTCTTGAACAACATGATTTCTCATACATCGTCAACTGTGCTGCATACACAGCTGTTGATCTGGCTGAAAACCAATCCGAAAAAGCCTTTGCGGTGAATGCAGGAATTCCGCGTTTGCTGGGCAAAATTTGTATTGAAAAAGGCACCCGGCTCATCCATATTTCAACCGACTATGTATATAATGGAAAGTCCTGGATTCCTCATTCCGAAGACGAAACCCTGGCTCCGGTATCTGTTTATGCAAAAAGTAAAGCGGAAGGCGAGATGGCTTTATGGAATAATCCGCTTGCTTTAATTATAAGAACTTCATGGCTTTATTCCAGGTTGGGAAATAACTTCCTGCGTACCATGATCCGACTTTCCGCCGAAAAAAAAGAAATCGGTGTAGTAATGGATCAGACCGGAACCCCGACTTATGCTGCAGACCTGGCAGATGCTGTTCTAAAAGTCATTGATTTTTCTGAAAATATTGAATTTATTCCGGGAATATACAATTATTCCAATGAGGGCGTCTGCAGCTGGTATGATTTTGCTGTGGAGATTATGCTTCACATTGGAAGTGAGTGCAGGGTAAGACCCCTCTCAACAGCGGAATATCCGCTGCCGGCTTTTCGTCCGGAGTACAGCGTATTGGACAAGAAAAAAATTAAAACTGTTTACGGCCTAACAATACCGTATTGGAAAAAAAGCATGCAAAAGGCCATACAGGAACTTACATTGAACAAGTGACTTATTGAAAAAATAAAAGGATATGGATAATAAAGAGTTGATCAGAAATGTCAGAACACGGGCCAACATGTGGCTGAACGACAAATACGATGAAGAAACTCGCAAAACGGTAAAGTATTTAATCGATCACAATGAAGATGAACTTATTGAATGCTTTTACCGGGATCTGGAATTCGGAACTGGTGGCTTGCGGGGTATTATGGGTGTAGGTACCAACCGGATGAATATCTATACGGTAGCTATGGCAACCCAGGGCTTAAGTAATTACCTGATTAAGGAATTCAGGGATATTCCCCAGATCAAAGTAGCCATAGCACACGATTCCAGGAACAACAGCAGGCTCTTTGCCGAAACTACCGCCAACATATTCTCGGCTAACGGATTTAAAGTATACCTTTTTGAAGATCTTCGACCTACTCCGGAACTATCCTTTGCCATCAGGTATTTCAAATGTCAGAGCGGGGTGGTTATTACAGCCTCCCACAATCCAAAAGAATACAATGGTTACAAGGCATATTGGGATGATGGCGGACAGATCATTTCACCCCATGATAAGCTGATTATCCAGGAGGTTCAGTCAATTCAATCAATTGATAAGGTTAACTTCAAAGCAAGACCTGAGAATATTGAAATTATTGGTAAAGAGGTTGATGATGTCTATACCAATCAGATTACCGGACTTTCCCTGTCGCATGAGGTGATTAAGAGACAGAGCAATATGAAAATCGTTTATACACCCCTGCATGGATCGGGTGTTAAACTGGTTCCGATGGTACTTCGGAAGTTTGGTTTTTCTAATGTGATTCACGTTGACCCGCAGGATGTGTCCGATGGTAATTTTCCTACCGTTTATTCGCCCAATCCCGAAGAAAGCAGCGCCCTTGAACTGGCCATAAAAAAGGCAGAGCAAACAGATGCCGATATTGTGCTGGCTACAGATCCTGATGCCGACCGTGTTGGCGTTGTCGTAAAAAACAAAGACGGACGGTTTGTCGTACTCAATGGTAACCAGTCGGCTACCCTGTTGATTAACTACTTACTTTCCAAATGGGCTGCCAATGGCAAAATCATAGGCCGGGAATATATCGTTAAAACAATTGTAACAACCGAACTTCTCGCCGAAATGGCAAAAAAATACGGAGTAGCCTGTTACGATGTGTTAACTGGCTTTAAATATATTGCTGATGTGATTAAGCAATTTGAAGGTAAAGGCACCTTTATCGGCGGAGGTGAAGAGAGTTACGGTTACCTGGCAGGCGATTTTGTGCGTGATAAAGACGCCATCATGTCATGTGCTTTGCTCTCAGAAGCTGCTGCCTATGCAAAAGATCAGGGGATGACCATGTTTGAACAATTGCTGGAGATATACCGGGAATTTGGTTTCTACAAAGAGAAGTTGATTTCGGTTACCAAGAAAGGTAAATCGGGTGCTGAGGAAATTCAGGAAATGATGAAAAAATTCAGGCAACATCCTCCGGCATCAATTAACAGGTCACCTTTGACTGAAATAATGGATTACCTTGACCCGAAATGTCTGGAAAAAGCAAACCGCAAGAATGGAGGGATCACCATTCCCAAATCAGATGTGTTGCAGTTCTTTACAGCCGATGGTACAAAAATTTCAATCAGGCCTTCCGGTACCGAACCCAAGATCAAATTTTATTTTGGGGTGAAGGGTAAGATGAATGATACAGCCGATTACCAAAAGGTAAATGAAGCGCTAGATCAAAAATTTGAAGACATTATCAAAGAACTTAAGATCAGTTGACGTGAAGACTTACCGGAAAGAACTGTGGTTCAATATCGACACCAGGAGAAAACTGGTGAATATTACACAGCAGGTTCAGCAATGCATCGATGAAAGCGGTATCAGAGAAGGGCTTCTCCTTTGCAACTCCATGCATATTTCGAGTAGTGTTTTCATCAACGACGATGAATCGGGTTTGCATCACGATTTTGAAGTATGGCTTGAAAAGCTTGCTCCTGAAAAACCTTATGATCAATACCGGCACAATTCGTTCGAAGACAACGCCGATGCACATTTGAAACGCACCATCATGGGCCGCGAAGTAGTTGTTGCCATTACCGGCGGGAAGATGGATTTTGGTCCCTGGGAACAAATTTTCTACGGCGAATTCGACGGAAAAAGAAATAAAAGGGTATTGGTGAAGATTATTGGAGAGTAGCCTTTGGCTGTTGGCTCACAGCTAACGGCTAACAGCTATTCCAAATAAGTATACCCATACAATCCCGACCTGTAGGTGGAAAGGAATTCCTTTCCTTCCTCAGCAGAAATTATGCCCCCTTTTACGGCTGATGTAACCCAGGTTTCCACGGTGCGGACCAGTTTTTTCGGATTGTATTGTACATATTCCAGCACTTCTGCAACTGTTTCCCCATCGATCACCTGATCAATTTCATAGCCGTCATCATTAACCGAAACGTGAACTGCATTGGTGTCCCCGAATAGATTGTGGAGATCTCCCAGGATCTCCTGGTAGGCACCTACCAGGAAAACGCCAACGTAGTACGATTCCTTAGGTTTAATAGGATGTACGGGAAGGTAATATGAGAAATTCCGGGTAGAGATGAAATTGTCAATCTTACCGTCAGAGTCGCAGGTAATATCCTGCAGGGTAGCTGCCCTTACGGGTTTTTCATCGAGTCTTTGGAGCGGCACTATGGGGAATATCTGATCAATGGCCCAGGAATCAGGCATTGACTGAAACAACGAAAAATTGCAGAAATACTTATCCGACAATATTTTGGGAAGATGGCGCAATTCTTCAGGTGTATGTTTGGTTTCGTTGGTCATCTGGTACAATTCACGGGCTATCGACCAGAAAAGCCTTTCAATCTGGGCCCTTGTTTTGAGATCAAGCAATCCCAGGCTGAACCTGTCGAGGGCTTCTTCCCTGATCTGCTGCGCATCATGCCAGGTTTCAAGCATACCGGGCTGATTCAACCGTTCCCAGAGGGAATATAATTCCTGAACCAGCTCATGATCTTTCTCTTCAAGCTCATCCTCCTCGTGCCACTCCGGAAGTGTTGTGGTTTCCAGCACTTCGAAAATAAGCACCGAATGATGCGCGGTAAGCGACCGCCCTGATTCCGTGATGATATTCGGATGCGGGATATTATTCCGGTCACTGGCATCAACCAGTGTGGCAATCGAATCATTTACATACTCCTGGAGACTGTAATTCACACTGCTCTCACTATTGGGTGAACGGGTGCCGTCATAATCAACTCCCAGGCCTCCTCCAATATCAACAAACTCGATATGATACCCGTTCTTATGCAGCTGCACATAGAATTCTGAAGCTTCGCGCAATGCAACCTTGATGCGGCGAATCTTGGTAACCTGACTGCCGATATGAAAATGCACCAGGCGCAGGCATTCCTTCATCTTGTTTCTTTCCAGGAAGTCCATGGCTTCAAGCAGTTCACTGGAAGTCAGGCCGAATTTACTCACATCACCGCCCGAATCTTCCCATTTGCCGCTACCGGTACTGGCCAGTTTGATGCGAATACCGATATTTGGTTTGATTTTGAGCCTTCTGGAAACATTCGCAATCAATTTGAGCTCATTCAGCTTTTCTACGACCAGGTATATTCTTTTCCCCATCTTCTGGGCCAATAGTGCAAGTTCTATATAATCCTCATCTTTATATCCATTACAAATAATCAGCGAATCGCTGTCGGCATTAATGGCTATTACAGCGTGCAATTCAGGTTTAGAACCGGCTTCAAGTCCGATGTTGAACTTTTTACCATGACTCACGATCTCTTCCACAACCGGCCGCATCTGATTTACCTTAATGGGGTAAATGATGAAGTTCTGCGCTTTGTATTCATACTCTTTTGCAGCAACTTCAAAGCATTTCGCCATCTTCTCGATCCGGTTATCAAGGATATCCGGGAACCGGACCAACAGGGGTGTTGAAACATCTCTCAGAAGGAGTTCATCAACCAGCTCGCGAAGGTCAATATGAACGCTGTCTTTTTTGGGCGAAACTACAATGTGACCTTTATCGTTAATGGAAAAGTAATTAACACCCCAGCCTTGTATGTTGTATAGTTCAGCTGAGTCTTCGATCCGCCATTTTCTCATTCTCTGGATAAATTTATGCTTAATGATTTTTTTTGCAAAAATGCAAATAATTAACACTTAAAAAAAGATCTCGGGAAAATATCCCTTGATTTGGCACAAAAGCCTTTCTCATTTACCCTTTGCCATTACAAAATGAAAAGGATTTGTAAAAAGATGCTTCCCCTGTATACCATCTGTTTTCATCAAGGAAAAAACTGCTGATAATTATTTACATCTTTCCTGTTGTTGCATATGGCGCTTTGTCATAAATGTACTATCTTAGTTTCCAATTTTAACAGATCGATGTACTATGAAACAATCAAGGATATTGGTGATTGATGATTCCACCACCAATATTGTTTTGCTTGAGGCAATTCTGGCTGAGAAAGGTTACACGATAGAGACCGCGCTTAATGCAAAAGAAGCATTTACACGAATTGAAAAACAGGTTCCCGATCTGATTTTGCTGGATTTGCTGATGCCTAAGGTGAGTGGTTTTGATTTTCTAGAACAGCTTCGGAAAGATGAAAGAACTAAAAAAACCCCTGTAATTGTTATTTCTGCAATTACTACAGATGACGAAAATACCCGAAAAATAAATGACCTGGAAACTGTTGACTTTTTAAGAAAGCCTATTGACATTCAATATCTGGTTACCCGGGTTGAAGAGATTCTGAATCACAATTGATTTTCAGATGCATTCTAAAATGGATCAAGCCGGCATATCTGCCGGCTTTTCTTTTGGTCATCTATTTTCACATGTTAATCAACAAATTAATATGATTCCTTAACAATTGCGAACATACGGCACAGTATCTGCGTTAACAGGTTACCAATCAAAAACCTGCCATAAACTCAGATTTTACAATGTACACTATGAAGCGGATTTTATTAGTTGACGATAATATCATGATGAGAAAGCTTATCATCAATATGTTCAATAAGGAAGAGGTTACATTTGATGAAGCCTGTGATGGCAGGGAAGGTCTTGAAAAGATCGAAAGAACGCCTTACGACCTGATTATTACTGATATTGTAATGCCTGAAATGGAGGGCATTGAAATGATCATGCAGGCAAAACGCAGTTGCCCCGGAATCAAAATCATAGCCATCAGCGGTGGGAAACCTTTTTATCTAACTCTTGCAAAAAAACTGGGTATTCAGGGCATTTATACCAAGCCTTTGGAGCGGCAATGCTTTCTGGATGCCGTCAACAACACGATTCAGGTTTGAAACTGTTACCATTCTCAATTCCATCCCTGATCATGCAGATGACGGATCTTTAAGCAGTGATCCGGTCCAAAGGCAAGGTAAAAGGAACAAATACTATAATGAATTGCCAAAATCTTCTTTATACTTCTTGATCAGTTTTGCGGGCCAGTCACCAACCGGTTCCAAACGTCCCAGGAAGAACCTCAGTACAGGCGGTTCCTCAACAAATCTCAAACCACCAATCAGGTTGCGGTTTTGATAGAGCCAGTTAACCCGGTCAATCAGAAACATGGTTTGTGACAAGGTAAATACCCTTCTGGGGAAGGCCAAACGCAACAATTCAACATCAGCAAGCACATCATTACCGTTTTCATCTCTCACGCTGGATATGGTTCCTCTTTCCATACCGCGACATCCCGATGCAATAAACAATGCAGTTGCCAAAGCTCCGGCAGGATACTCCGACTGAGACACATGAGGTAAAAAGCCCATGGCGTCAATATGACAACCCAGGGCACCGGCAGGAGTTACTACCGGTATGCCCAGCTTATCGAGTTCCCCAACAGCATAGGCAATGAACGAAGGTGACTGACTGATCACCGTATCATCAGTGGTTTCATACAGTCCCACTGCCATAGCTTCTATCTCCCTGACCGACATACCCCCGTATGTAAGAAAACCTTCATACAAAGGAACAAGGTCTCTCATTTTCATGTACAGGTCTTTGTTATCGGTGCAAATACCTCCACCCCGGGTCGAACTTACCTTACGGCTTGAAAAGTATACTATGTCGGCAAGTCCGCACATCTCCCTTAGGATATCCTTAACCGGGGTATTGCTGAATCCGGGCTCACGCATTTTTATAAAATAAGCATTCTCACCAATGAGGCTGGCATCAAGCACCATGATAATGCCGTGCTGGTCGGCAACGGCTTTAACTTCACGCATATTCTGGATTGAGAATGGCTGACCACCGATCA
>CAYVBH010000132.1:0-10647 GCA_964449015.1 uncultured Bacteroidales bacterium | reverse complement strand
TCATAGACTCTCACACGAATGAATTACGAAATTGGAATTATCTAACCGTTGATTACTTATGGACTTATTTCTTCACCGAAGAAAACCCAGACCTAGACACCATCTTTAAATCAGCGATGAGTTTATATAACAATTATTTACCTCTTTGTACTGGAAATGATGATCATGAGCGGATATTAAGAGTAGTTTTGTTATTGTCTGCGATGCAGCAAAAAAGTGGTGGAACAAGAACGCAAGGACAATCTGGATTAATGAGACCGACTTTAATGAATATTGCTTACGCTTTTTCCGGCACACCAATTGAAAACAAAATTGAACAGACCATGGCGCATTTTGTCAAAAAAAATGTGTTTGGAAAAGTAGAGGAAAACGGAGAAATCTTATATATTCCTCCAGCTGGAAACATTGATCAAGAAAGATGGGAGAATCTAAAAAAAGAAATCTCCCAACAGATAACATTTGAGAAAATATTAACAGATCTTACATATGACATATTAGACCAATTTAAGTTGGATGGTTTTTTACTATCTCGATATGAAGTATTCACAATCACTCCAAAGGAGTATCAAACCGCTGAAAAAGCAATCTCCACATTGAAGCCAAGCAAGGTTCCATTATTTTACTTATTCTCAAAAGATGAAACAGATCAAGCAAGGGTAAAGCCAATCATAGAAAAAATACTGATTAACAACTCCAGACCCATTATTGTAGATTTATCTGGTCAATTATTTACCGAAGCAGCATTTGGCCAATTCATCAATGAGAAAACAAATGAACGATACTATTCTGGAAATCCAAACTATACAAACCAGATGAACCTAGCAAAAGTAAATGCAAAAAGAATAGTTGATGAGTGGAAACAAAAATTAGAACTCACAACCCTAAACATATACATAAAAAATATTAACGACCCAATTCAAGTGCGTGGAGTGAACAATCTCAGAAGACGGCTAAGGGATATAAATAATTCACTATTTGGAAGTGGACTTGAGGAACTTACCCAAAACGACAAGCTATTTTCTTCAAAAGGATACACCGAAGAATTCGCCCAATTTACTATAAGCAAAAGAAAAATAACACCTAATTATGCTTATGTTCGAGATTTTATTGATCGCTTATCAGCGGACAAGTTGTGGAATGACCCTAATTATTGGATAAACAATTCTAATCACCCTGTTTCTCGAATGAAAATCAAATTGGAAGAGGTGATGCAAGATTCTTTTGAAAGGTTTCGTAAAGTTGCCATCACTGACATTTGGGAGACCCTAGAGCAACCACCGTTTGGTTTATTTAATTGCCAAGGAACAGTCATCTTAATGGGATTTTTATTAAAAGAATACGCTGATAATACCTATTATAAAAATGATGGGGTAAACACAGTGCCACTAAATTCCACCGATTTAAGTAGCCTAATCTTTTCAGCAGTAAAAGAGCTCCCCAAAGCGAACAATCAATTCATCGTTAAACAAACTCCAGAGCAAATTGAATTTTGCTTGATTGCCGGGGAGATATTTAGATTACCCCAACACAAACGAAATTCAGTGGATGATGTTGGTAAAAATATTAGCATCTTCCTCAGTGATAACGGCTACCCTTTGTGGTCGTTAAAATCATTTTTCGAAAACCAACCAACCTTTAATGAGGATAAACAAGTTATTTACAGAGCTATAGACCTTTTCTGTGAATTTGTGTCAACCAGCAAGATAATTGGAAGAGATAGGATGATAATACAGAACGATCTGTATGACCTTTTCAAAAAAAATCCTTCTCTACGTAATTTCTTAATTGAGAACGTAAGAATTGAAAACATGAAAAAGGGAATGATCGATTATGTAAACACTTACAAACCCGAGATAAAGGATGTGATCGACCGTCTTTATATTAAACCCCAGGAAATGCTGACATCACTACTTGAGAAACTATCACCAGATGCTTCTTACCTTTGGGAAATTGGTGACACTAATCAACAGATCGATAATCTCTTTATTGATTATAAACTTATAGATAGTATTAATAAAACTTTGTCAGATAAAAGAAACACATTTAATGACGCGAGAAGAGCCATTGATCAAAAGATGGGTTTAATTAAGCTTCCAGAGCCATTAATCCTAAAAGAACTCCCTCAATTAAAGCCTATTCTCGGTGTAATTCAAAACATCCGCAATAACGATATTCACGATAAACCGCACTGCATTCTTATTTTGGACGATTTAGCAGAAGAGTTTGTCAATTTTTTCAATAATCAGATAAAGGTATTCTCACTTGCCATTCAAAAAGGAATAACGACAGCACTCACAAATGACGAGATTGAAGAATTGTTTTCTCATGCAGATGACAATGCATATTATCTTACAACAGATAAGTTTATTATCCAGTTAAACACTCGGTTAGGTGAATACAGGAAAAACAAGAAAATAAATCAATTGCGACAAGCATGGAAGACAAAAACCGGAACTCAAAGCCCAGAAGAATGGTCGAAAAAGAATCTTATACCAATTATTTGCTTATTCCAAGCAAATAATAATGAAGCTCTTGTTACTTTCAATCTAATCAATCAAAAAACTAATATTTACTCAGACGAAGGAATTATTGAAAACGCAATATCATTTGTTAACTCCTCTGCGTTTGAAATTCTTAATGACTTAGAAACATGCAATCATGAATTTCTAAGGATATTTGCCAGAGATTATGACTATGTCATAGATGAAATTGACGATCTCAAGCAATCAATCGCTATAAATGTTGGGAATGATGTTGATAGTTGGATGAACCACAATAGAGGCGCTGTTGATAAACTTATTGAACAATACGCAAAAAAACAATACGAGACTAAATATCGGCAGAAGGTGAAAGAAAAAATTAAAGAGCTCTCACCAGAAAAAGCGCAAAAATATCTGAACGATTTAATATGGGATAAACCCCTTGTTGGAATAAGCATCCTTAAAGAAAAGGAGTAAACCATGCGGTTTACAGAGCTTGAACAACTTAAAAGTTATTTAAAATATGATGCCCGGGTAGCTTCGCTCAATCCAGTACGTTTCATAAATGTTGAAACAATGGCAGATTGGATACAAGTTAAAGGCTTTCTACAAACTATTACTTCAACAATAATTTATTTATCAGATTTTTGTGAAGAATCTGACACGCCACCTAACATAAATCGATTAAAACATGCAATTCGAACAACTCAAGGATCGACACTAGTCCTCCCATTATCAGAATATTTAAGAATTAACAACCGTATTGCCACAAAGACTTTAGAAGATATTCTTAAAGCTGAATATGAGAATAATTCGAATGGGAAGCTTAGAATTTATGTGCCTGTTTATCGTATGAAAGAGATTTTAAAGGGGATAATTCTAGACCCCAGGCAGAAGGACAGTATTCATTACTTTGACACCTGCACTGAAAGTGATTACAGTTTGACAATCATTCAAGAAGAACTGGAATTAACGTTGGAAGGTAATCAAACTAAGGGGTATAAAGAATATCTTACATACTGGGAGCAAAATCCAAAGAAACCAGTGATCTTTCACACGAAAAACGCAATTCAATATAAAGACATTGTATTCGCTGATAATGTTACTGTCATAATTTCCACTTTTGATTTTTTGAAATTCCACTACCATCTACCAGCTGATATTAAGGAAGAATATGGGAAAGATGATCAATGGAAGAAATTAGCTGATTCTTATAGCCAAACAAAAAAATTTGAGAGTGCAATTTGTAACTTGCTAACTACAGATCATTTTTCAGAAAAATTATTCGTTTCTTGGGAAAAATATGACCCAATAAAAAGGTGGTTATTATGGATTTGGGCCAAGCATAAGCAACCTGATGGGTATTTAGGGATCGTTACAGACAAATCAAACCACATTAATGAGTTTGAGAATTTGATCTTCAGTGAAATATTAAACCACTTCGATTCAAACAGATTTTCAGATTTAGCAAAGAACCGGAAAGAAATAATACAGAACATGAAGATTACCCCTTCACAAAAATTTTTGAAGGAAGTCAAATCTCTCGAGGTTGTTGATCAAATGCGTTGTATGACGGATTCAACCCGAGAAGAAAAGCAAATAATTTTATCGGCATTTTCGCATTGTGAGCCATCAGAAACTGCCACGAGTATCTTAAAAGAAGTGTATCCAGACGCTTACTTCTATTTGGAGCGGATGGATTTTCAAGATGAATCCCTAGAAGAATATTTTTTTTCCTATAAAAGACATAAATTGACAAATAATAAAACCGATGAGTTTCTAGATGCTGTCAACACTTTTGCGAAAAATCATAACGCACCGATGTGGAACCTGCCATCAAGAAATTTAGCAGTAGATGAATTATTCGATCAAGATGCGATCATTCTTTTTGTCGATGCTCTTGGGATTGAATACATATCTCTCCTTCAACATATGTTTGATGATAAACAATATGATGTAGAAATCAAATTTGCCCGATGCAACCTTCCTTCAACTACTAAGGTTAACACTGATTTCTTGGAAGGAAGAGTAAACGTAAGATATCAGAAATTAGATGAACTTAAACATTCATCAACAATTAACTACCCAGACAATCTTATCGATGAATTTAGTATATTGCATGACGTCAAAGGAAAAGCAGATGAACTGCTCCGTAATTATCCTTCAATAATTATTACTGCTGATCATGGAAGCAGTAGAATGGCAGTGCTTTATCGGAACCAAGCAGAAGTTCATCAACCTAAGGGAAATGCAGAATTAGAGAAATACGGAAGATGCTGTATTGACACAGTAAATGACTATACAGAAATTGAAGGATTAATTCATGATCAGGCTTATTGGATTTTCGGGAATTACTCTCGTTTTGCAGAAAAAGGTGCTCCACATTGTGAAATACATGGTGGAGCTTCATTTGAAGAAATGATTGTACCTGTAATGCGGATAAGAAAAGCTGAGACTTCAATTCAAGCACAGGACCAAGTAAAAGTAACCATAATTACCCCTCAAATCAAGGTAGGACCCTCAAAGGCAGCTTCCGTAGTTTTTAAGCTTAATAAGGTTTATCCCTCAATCATCGCTGTTGTGACAGGGAAAAAATACCCATGTGATTATGAAAATGGTGAATACAAATTTACATTTGTTATAGACTCTTCGGGTGAAGTGAATGTTAAACTTCTATCTAATAATAAAAGGCTTGGAGAATTTAAGATAAGGGTTATTTCAGGAATAATAAAATCAGAATTTGATATTTAGCAGAGGAAACAAATGGAAGAAAAATTAAAAGAATATTTTAGCGATATGCTTGTTTACAAAAATCCTGATTATGGTAAGTTTTTCTCTGCACTTAGCCTTCCTTCTTTTCTGCGTGATTGGTTATTAATGCGCTTTTCAGACACAAAAGGACAAATTAACAAAGATGAAGTCACACAATACATACGCCGGACAATACCGCAAAAAGCACATTGGCCACAACTCTTATACCAAATGCTCCATGAGAACCAGAGAGTAAAATTTTTAGCAAAGATAAAAATTGACTTTGACACCAGGAACAGAATTGCGATGTTTTCCCTTCCTGATTTTGGGGTTCCTAAAAAGAAGGGAGAGGCCATTGTTGATTGGAATGTAATTGAAGATAATCAGAAGTACCTTCTTGCACCTAATGAGATTTGGGGAATTGTTGAGATGGTGTGCGTTGAAGATGAAAATTCAAGAGGTAATAATTATGTCCTTAAGTTAGTTGGATTCAAACCTTTTTCTCCGTACATTATTGACCCTGAATATTACTGCGAAGCAAGGAATAAATTTTCGGTTGAGGAATGGGTAGATATTTTATTAAGCGCAATTGACTATAACCCAAACGGTTATGCAAACATGAACCAAAAACTTACTATGCTCAGTAGGCTTTTACCTTTTGTAGAAAAAAGGATTAATTTGATTGAGTTAGCACCAAAAGGAACAGGGAAGTCGTATTTATTCTCTCAACTTAGCAAGTATGGTTGGTTAGTCAGTGGGGGAAGCATTTCAAGAGCAAAGATGTTCTACGATATCAGCAAAAGAGCTAATGGCCTTGTATCTTTCTACGACTATGTTGCCTTCGACGAAATACAAAGTATTAAATTTACAGATGCGAGCGAAATGCAAGGAGCATTAAAAGGTTATTTAGAGAGTCCTACAGGTGAATATCGGATAGGAGATTATCGGGGTGTAGGTGAAGCAGGTTTGATTTTATTAGGAAACATCGATATTGACCGAATGAACATTTACACAAACATGTTTATTGATCTCCCTGAAGTATTTCATGAATCTGCATTAATAGATAGGTTCCATGGATTCATTAAAGGATGGGACATTCCTCGAATGCAGGAAAGTCTCAAAGTAAACGGTTGGGCGTTAAATATTGAATATTTTAGCGAGATCATGCATGTATTACGAGGCGATATAGCTTATCGAGGAGTCATTGATGAGTTATTACAATATCCAAAAAATGCAGATACTCGCGATACAGAAGCGATTAAACGTATTTGCACAGGTTTTCTTAAACTACTATTTCCAAATGTGAAGCGATCTGAAGATATAGATCTCAATGAATTCCAGAGATTTTGCTTACAGCCGGCTATTGAAATGAGAAGAGTTATAAAGACTCAACTAGGAATCATGGATTTTGAATTTGCTGGGAAGGATGTCCCTGATATTCATTTAGCTGAGTAAAGAAATGATGAAACAGACATGCCATGAGTGTAATGAGGTTGTACAGAAAGATGTGATTTCACTTAATAAGAAACTTTTAGGAAAAGCAAAGAATAGACTTTATTGTCTTGACTGCTTAGCTGATTACTTAGGCACTAAAAAAGAAGATTTGCTTATTAAAATTATTGAATTCAAAGAACAAGGTTGTGATTTATTTAAATAACTCGAATTTTCGAAAAAAAATTAGAAAACAAATAACATGAATAAAATTATTTATGCAGATAATGCGGCCACAACTAGACTTGACCAAGACGCTTACTCCGCAATGCTGCCATTTTTACAAGAAGAATACGGGAATGCTTCAAATACATATTCTTTCTCAAGAATCCCCAAAAAAGCAATTGACGAAGCCAGACAAATTATTGCTGGTTGCATAAATGCGACAGAAGAGGAAATTGTATTCACCTCTGGGGGAACTGAAGGAGCGAATTGGGCAATAAAAGGTGTTGCCCTAAAACATAGCGACAAGGGGAAACATGTCATAACTAGTAACTTTGAGCATCATGCTGTTTTGCATTCCTGCTCATTTCTTGAAGAATTAGGCTATGAAATCACATATATTCCTGTAGAAGAAAATGGCCATGTATCTGTAGAGGAAATAAAAAAAAGTATTCTCCCAACTACAACCATAATTTCAATAATGTTAGCAAATAATGAAATCGGTACAATCCAAGATATATCAGGAATTTCAAGAATCATTAGCAATGGAAGAACAATATTACACAGTGATGCAACGCAAGCGATTGGCCACATAAAAGTAGATGTAAAAGATCTTGGAATAGATGTGTTATCTGCATCAGCACATAAATTCAATGGACCAAAAGGAATAGGATTTATATATTTGAAGAAAGGAACTGTTCTTTACAATTGGATCTCTGGTGGAAAACAGGAGAACGACCGTCGAGCAGGCACTGAGAATGTTGCTAGTATTGTTGGAATGGCTGTTGCACTCAAAAATAATTGCAAAAAATTAACTGAAAGTACACTTTATCTAAATACGCTGTCAAATATATTTTTAGAAATGTTGAATGGATCTGATATTGACTTCGTTATCAATGGAGATCAAAATCGACTACCTGGAAACATCAACATTTCTATTAAGGACAATGATGGCGAAGCTATCATGCATAGATTGGATCTAAAAAACATCATCATCTCTACAGGATCTGCTTGTACTTCAGGGAAAAAAACTATTTCACATGTTATTAAAGCAATTGGAACACCTAAAGAATATGCAGAAGGTACCATTCGCATTACACTAAGTAAAGAAAACACAATAGAAGAGGTATATACAATTGGAAAAGCAATAATTTCAATTGTGTCTACCAAATAACAGTGATAAGGATAAGAAAATGAAATCCTAATGTTTAAAATTTTATTGGTTTCCAAGAGGAATAAATGAAGGGGATAACCAGGAGGTAAATTGAAGATATTTCGAAAATGAGCCCGGGACATTACCAGAATCAAAGCTAAGATAACAACACAGGCAAAATAGAAAAAAGGGGTAACATCACCCCAGCGGTTTCATGTTCAGGGTGATCGGATTAAGCTTGTGATCCTTTACAATCAAGTGCTGGCCGAATTAGTCGCGGAAGACCGTGGATCAGAAAGAAGTTTGTTATTAGGATGTTTCCCAGTGTCATACTTTTTAGAGAGAAACAGGCGCTCCCCCCGTAATTGCAGAATGCATTTGGAGTTATCCATCACCGCCAGCTCGTTCTGGGTCATCAATTCTTTTCCCATCTTTTGATGATTGATGCCATGGGACTTCTCCCGCCCTCTGTTCTCGGAAGTATTGCCAAGGTCGATCGTTTCTTTCCCTATTAGCTCGGAGATCTCCTTGAGAGTGGTTCTTTCCTTACCACCAAGTAACAACATACTGTCGCAGTTTCCTACAATCGTTTCAGCATGTTCTTTGAAAAGCGCCTTGAGCTGACTTTGGGCTTAAACGAGAATTCAAGTCTAAAACTCCAGAATCCCATTGCTCAGATATGCAAAACGAGGAATCTGCTCTTACGTTTTATTACCAGTCTGCCTTCCATATGCCATCTTGGGCATGCCAATATACCCCAATAGAATCATCAGCATAGATCGAATCCCATACTGGTTCCAGGAAAGCAGCAATACCAGCGATTACCTCATCAAAGTGAATCGGTGGCAATTTCAACCTCTTGATAAAGGCATCCCATTTCTTCTGCATATCTTTATTGCTGGCAAACGCAATAACGTTTTGAAAATTATTCCTCTGGTAGGATCTTTCCCTGTTCGCGAAAGTTCTGAGCAATGCTGTACGTAGAAGACTGCCATCAAAGTTAAATTGGAGAGAAAGATAGTAAAGATCATAGTAATCTTTCATCCGGCTGGAAAATTCCATCAAATCGAGAATCGCATCCAGCTTTTCAGCAACAATTGTCTCAAGAGAATAAGTGTTGACAATCGGCAAGGCAAAGCCACTCAACTGAGTTGGTACTTCTCTAACCTGTTCCTCAGGATAAATAATATCTCCAAAACCAAAATCGATTTTTATTGGGGTCTTTGTATTCTTAATTTGCGCTTCAAGAACAGTAGATATCCCTGGATACTTCTTATCAATCGAGATTTGTTCGATATGCCTAATCTCATAAGCGACAAAGTCATTTCCTGTCGGTGTATTGATTATGTTCGCCAGGATACCTTCCAACGCTTCTATGGTATTTGTTGTATCTCGTGCCAGAAAATCGATATCTACGGTTGGGCGACTGCTGAATTCGGTTAGACAGTATATTAAGTGCCCACCTTTCAAGACCAACTTATTCTTGTAAACTGAAGCTGCTAATCGACGCAAGAATTCTTCTTGACAGAATAACTGCAAGCACAATTGAAAAGTTCTGCCTGAGGCATTAGCTTGATTTCTTAATCGTGCCAGAATAGAAGAAGCCTTATCAGCCATTAATCAATACTCCTATGATATTGATCATCTTTTTGTATACCCGCATCTTTTTTGCATAAGAGGAAAGATTGGTGAGATTTTTTCTATCGTCTTTGCTATAAGCAAGAACAGCTTTATTAAAAAGTTCGCTATCAATTTTGTTTTGGTACTTGAAACAATCACAGATGGTTCGATCCCGGTCATACATAGCTAGTTTGACCTCGTTAACTACTTGCTCAGTTTTACCAAGCAGGAAGAGTTCTTCAGAAATAAAATATGGTTTTATGACTAGACTGTTAATTCTCAGGCGGGTTCTTGTGACAGTCCTTGGAAAAGCAATTGACCACTCCAAAGGTGTGCGATCACTATATGCATAATGAAAGAGCGCGGAATCCATGCACAGAATTCCATCCGAAAAAAGCTGAGCAATGATCGTTTCGTCAGATGAATCCTCGTATGAACCAAGTTGGTAATAACCTCTTCTTACCCGGTCAATGTAACCTCTGTTGCAAAGATATGTGATCTGGGAGTTGCTTAGCCCATTTTTTCGAAAATCGACATTTCTTGCGAGACCACCATTTTCAACAATCGTTTTTTTTGCGAGTGAATAAACATTCATTTGAGTCTCCTAACCATACACAAGTAACTACATTTGTGTATGGTTAGAGTATAACTTTCTCTGCGAAATAAATCAATTCATCCTTCTGCGATTCTGCCCATTTCATAAACGGTTGTTACTTGTTCTGTACCAATCCTGAGGCTTGTGCTAACTTCCGTCCCTAACCTGAAGGCTTTCGTGGGATCTACATCAGAAAGAAGCCTGTAATTAGGATGTTTAGTAATGTCATACTTGTCTGATAAAAATGGCCTTTCTCCTCTAAGTTGAAGGATACACTTGGAGTTGTCCATCACAGCCAGCTCATCCTGTGTCATCAGATCTTTGCCCATCTTTTGGTGATTGATGCCATGGGATTTCTCCCGCCCTCTGTTTTCTGAAGTGTTGTCAAGGTCAAT
>CAYVBH010000131.1:0-10836 GCA_964449015.1 uncultured Bacteroidales bacterium | reverse complement strand
TATCGTACTGCTACAATTTCGACATCAACCGCACCCAATTCCACCATTACGGAACACACCAGGTTACCCTGGGCTACCGGCTTTGTCCGAGTAAGCTGAACTGCCCGGCGTACCGGTAACTGATTATCTGGCAAAAAACCAGATCTGATTGGTCATAAAAACTACCCTGCGTTTTTATTTGAGCAGAGAAATGCGTAACTTTGATTAACCCCAACAATTTCACGCCTGTTTTCGGCACTGGCAATTTTTCTCCATAACTGATTAACCCCTCTGATTACAAGTTCTTCATTCGATTCTGATGCAATTTGAAAAATCACGGGAGCTATGAAAACAATATTATTATTTCCGGCAATTTTCGTATTAGCCATGTGTACTTCCTGTACCAAAGAAAAAGACCATCTTACTCAAAATTTCATACTGAGGTCTGATGCAACCCGGGGGTTTTCATTTGAAAAACCTGGAATTATTGGCCTTCCAAATAAATCGGGTGCAATTCCTGACTTTACCGTGATGACCATGACTGATCATTTCGGAACAATAACCTCTACTTTCCTGTCTCATCCTAAACTGGAAAACCGCTTTATATTGGTTGAGGAATTTCCGGATTTTCAAAGTGCCGAGGATTTTTTCAGTGACTTGTCGGATTTGGAAGCTGGGACTTTCACGCAATTTGCCATGAACATTCAACCCAATCAGGTTTGGCTGGTGAAATCCAACAATGGCACTTATGGGAAAGTATTGATTATTGAATCAAAAACTGATGATACTTACACGGAAATCACATTTAGGGCCGGGATTATTAAGTAACCCCCTGTTCGTTTCAGACTATTCCGAACTCCGCCATCAGTAATACATATTCAAGTGAACAAAAGAGTACCAGCCTCCATTTCTTAAATACAATCGAAAAACTCACCATATTTCGCTGGTTGAAAAAGCTGGTCATGATATATAGTTTATCTGTAATGGAATAACTCAGACATCAACCAGATTCAGAGGTGAGGAGAACAATCTGGCACTTGTGTATCAGACGAAACATCCTGTTGCGTTTTTTTGTCTGGTAACGCAACCTTACACCCGGTATTTGAATCTCTCAAGAAATAATGCATTTTTAACCTTAAATTCTCCTGTATGAAAAAGTATGGATTTATTTTGGCTGCATTTTTAATCGCCATCATTATTGTGGGTTGTAAGGAGGAGGATGATATCACCTATTATAACACCTTGGGAATTCTCCAGAAAACTGAAGACAGCACAATCATAGAAGCAGATAACGACACAAGACTGCTTGTTGAAAACAGCAGCAGTCTGCCTTCTACCTTGAAAGATAATGACCGGGTTTTTCTGTATTTTTATTTGAATGGCGGTACCCCTCCTGCTGGAATTGACTATCTGATTAACATTTACAGCATCGACAAGGTTCCGGTTAAGCCGGTATTCGAAATGACCAGCTACAATGAAGATTCCATCGGCAATGATCCGTTGAAAGTATCGGGACTGGGGCTGGCGAAAGATTATTTAAATCTGAGCTTTTTGTTCTATGGCGGAACGAAAACACACCTGATCAACCTGATCAGGTATGCCGGAACACCATCATCAGATACCATTGACCTCGAAATAAGGCATAACGATCAGGATGACAACTCATACAATACTCTGATAGGTTTTATGTCTTTCGATCTCACTTCACTTCAGGTTGAAAGTAAAGACTCTGTCACGCTTTGCATAAAAGCAAAGGAATACGAAGACAGGATCTTCGAAAAATGTTACACCTATAAGTATTAGCCGGAAATTATACACATTCAGGTTTTATTCAAATATGCCAGGTCTGTTGGAAATTATGTGCGATAAATAATGTAAATTGGTCATAATTCCTAAAAAGCCTGAAAATGAACCTGAGACTTTTTTGCTGCCGCACCAGCTTGCTGGTTGCCTCTTTGTTACTTTCTGTCTACCCCACAGTTGCACGTGAAACCATCACACTGCAGACAGGCTGGAAATTTGCAAAAGGCAATCCTGTAAATGCGGAACAGGTTACATTTGATGATTCAAAATGGCAGGGTGTTAACGTACCTCATGACTGGGCTATTTCAGGACCTGTCATTGCAGAGGGTGACGGTAACACCGGTAAACTTCCCTGGCGCGACGAAGCCTGGTACCGGAGAGACCTTGAAATCAAATCTTCATGGGCAGGCAAAACCATTTACCTGGTGTTTGACGGTATCATGTCAAATCCCGAGGTATTTGTCAATGGCAAACCATCTGGTTCCTGGGATTACGGCTATAATTCCTTCTACCTGGACATCACTGAATTCATCAGGTTTGACGATGCCAACAAGCTAGCCATTCACGTGGACAACAGGCAACACGACAGCCGCTGGTATCCGGGAGCAGGTATTTACCGCAAGGTTCAGATGGTGGTAGTTGATCCGGTACATGTGAGCATTTGGGGAACTCAGGTGACTACACCCATTGTAAAACCCCAATATGCAGAATTGCACGTCATGACTTCCCTGCTTAACCAATCCGAAAAAGATGAAGGGGATATCCGCATTGAACATATCATACTAAACAACCAGGGAACAGAAATTGCCCGCAAAACTGCCAATACCCGTTTGATGGGGAAAAAGGACAAAAATGTCGAAATGACTATCGGATTATCCAACCCACAAAGATGGGAACTTGACAATCCGATTCTTTACCGGATAAAAACCAATGTATATTGTGGTGAACGGATTGCAGACAGCTATTATACCTCTTTTGGTGTAAGAACCATGCGCTTTACGGCGGATCACGGCTTTTATCTGAATGACAAGAGGGTGCAATTGAAAGGCGTAAACCTGCATCACGACCATGGACCGCTGGGTGCAGCCTTTTATCCCCGGGCCATAGAGCGTCAGCTCGAAATAATGAAATCAATGGGATGCAATGCCATCCGCACCAGTCATAATGTTCCGGCTCCCGAGCTGCTCGAACTATGCGACCGGATGGGAATACTGGTATATAATGAGGCCTTTGACAAATACGACAGAAAGGCTGACATTACAGGGGAAACCGATTTTGATGAATTTGCGCACCGCAACATCAGCAATTTTGTAAAACGCGACCGAAACCATCCTTGTATTTTCATTTGGAGCGTGGGAAATGAAATGGCCGATGTACAGACCAACACAAATAACGGGTTATATAAACTACAGACTATGGTAAATTATGTCCGCAAATATGACCCGACCCGACCCGTAACCATGGCCTGTGACATATCGAATTCTGCGATTAACCGGCATTTTGATTTTTATGACGTGCACAGTTGGAATTATAACCGACGTTATAGTTTAGCCCGGCAAATTGAGCCCAACAAGTCGGTGATTGTCAGTGAATCAGCCTCCACTGTTAGCACACGTGGTTTTTATGAGCTGCCATTTCCTTTTAAAAAAGACAGTTTTTCCCTTTCATTGCAAGTAAGCTCTTACGACTTAAACGCTCCCTGGTGGGCAGAAATTGCCGATGATGATTTCATGTGGCAGCAGGATGAGGAATATGTAGCCGGTGAATTTGTGTGGACGGGATTCGACTATCTTGGAGAGCCCACACCCTATGGCAATGATTGGGTAAAAGTGCACGGAATGACTGATACCAATGCTTCACGCAGTTCCTATTTTGGCATTGTTGATCTTTGCGGTATTCCCAAAGACAGGTATTACCTGTACAAAAGTTATTGGAATACCGATGAAACCACGGTGCACATCCTTCCTCACTGGAACTGGCCGGCAGGGGCAGGTAAGGTTCCCGTTTTTGTTTATACCAGTGGCGACTGTGCTGAATTGTTCCTGAATGGAAAATCACTTGGAAAACAATGCAAGAAACCCAATTCCGACAAATCAGTTGAACGTTTCAGGTTGATGTGGACCGATGTGGAATACCAGCCCGGCGAACTCAAAGCAGTTGCCTACAAAGAGGGAAAGATTATCGGCGAACAAGTGATGCATACTGCCGGAGAGCCATACCAGCTGAGGCTTACGACTGACCGCACAATCATTAAGGCCGATGGGTTTGATCTTTCCTACCTGCTGGTTGAAACCGTTGACAAAAATGGCAACCTTTGTCCCCTTGCCGATAATGAGATAGCAATTGATATATCTGGACCGGGCCATATTGCCGGTATCGGGAGCGGTAATCCACAATCCTTAGAGCCGTTTCAAACCAATAAAATAAAACTGTTCTACGGTAAGGCCATGATCATTTTCGGATCGGAATTTGACAAAGGAGTGCTTAAAATCAATGTCAATTCCAAAAGCCTGGTCAAAAGCTCGGTCACCATAACCGTTGAAAAATAAAATCCGGCTGTTGGCCATTGTCAGTTTGCTTTTGGCTATTGATTCTTGGTCCTACCTGCACAGCCATTAAGGCAGGCAGGTCTTGGATCTTGGATCTTGGATCTCAAGAGAGTACCGCCATGGCAGCACCGATCAGGTTGGCGTTTTCCATTTTGGCAATCTTTACCTTTATGTCAGGCATACTCAAATCCTTCACCAGTTGGTTAACATATTTGTCCACTATTTCGGCATACGACGCCTTACCTGTTTTGATCTGGCTCCAGAATAAACTGCCTTCGGCCAAAACCTGAACCTTTTTGGTAGTCGGATCAGCAGCTTTCAGGTTTTTTACCAAACCGGCAATGGATGCAGCAACCAACTTGGCAGAGCGTTCGTAAATCTGATAAGCTGTCTCCACATATTCCGGTTTATATTCGCCTGGGTTATTGATCATTCGTGTTAAGTCAACTGCGCTGAAGTCCTCATCAAACTTGTCACCAGGAAAAGCTTCCATGAATACACGGCCCAGGTACATCCCGGATATGGCTTTCTCAAAACGCTGGAATCCCTTGTTGTCAGACCTGGCATCAACCTTATCATCAATGGCTGTAAGATGCGGAGGGAAGAAATTACCTGATTCCAGGTTGACCGGAGTGTCCCCCGACCAGTCTTTCATGGACCGGATCTTGGGAATATATTCAGAAGGGAAAAAGGTTGCCATGTTAGTTCCTGTGCCCACAATGAGTCCGATATAAGCATCAAATCCGGGGTTTAATAGTCCGGCAAATAGGCTGGTAATCGTATCGTTTACTACCCTGATTCCGGTAAATTTGGAACTGGTGTTTTCATTCAGATATTTCAGCAAAGGTTTGCCCACCGGCTTGCCTTCCATATGTTCTATGTTTACTCCCTTTGTCCAATTGATCAACTCAGCATCACCGTCGGTAAGCGATTTGGCCGGATATGAAAAACAATAACCAATAGGCGAATCCCTCGGAATTGTAACCTGGCTGAGCGTCTTTGCCTGGGCATTGAAGAGATCCTCCTTGGTGAAACCTTTATTTTTCATTTCGGTAATATCTCTTTCCGTGGAACCTGTAACTTCTGACTTTTTTCCAACTGAAACGGTGGCCACCCTGAAATTGGTACCCCCCAGGTCAAATACCGTAGCCTGGCCCTTTATGCCGTCCTTTTTTGGATGAATATAAGTTGGCAGACACTTGATTTCAGTGCCATCTTCCTGAAGTCCCGTTACAACTTTCTTTGTCAAACTGTTTGCAATATCAATCAGCTGCTCATTACTCAAATCAAACTGGTTTTTCATATTATTGCTGAATTAATGGAATGATTCATAAAAACGCTAAAGTAAATAAAACGATTTCATTTTTAAAAAGAAAACTGTTTTCTATTTTTACCATTACTTTAACTACCCTTCCTGAATATGAAGCTTTATCGTGTATTTACAGAGAATAAATTTACGCTAAGTGCAATTTTCTCATCGCTTCAATCAAAAAATTACCGGCTTTACTTCATCGGGCAGGGCATATCACTGATTGGCACCTGGATGCAGAACATCGCGCTGAGCTGGCTGATTTACCGGCTTACGGGGTCAGTCTTCCTGTTAGGACTGATTGCTTTTACCAGTCAGATACCCATGTTCATCCTCTCTCCTTTAACAGGTGTGCTGACCGACCGGTTCAACAAGTTAAAGATGATGACCCTGGCACAGGCTTTCTTCCTGGTTCAGGCACTAACCATGTCCTTGCTGGTGTTGTTCAATGTGGTTGAAGTTTGGCATATCATTGCGCTGAGCATTGTATTCGGAATAATCAGTGCGTTTGACGCCCCGGCCCGGCAATCGCTTGTGGTTGATCTCATTGACAACAAAAAGGACCTTGGAAATGCCATTGCTTTGAATTCTGCCCTGTTTAATGCCGCCCGGCTCATCGGGCCTGCCATAGCCGGGATAACTATTGCTGCAGTTGGCGAAGGCATCTGTTTCCTCATCAATGCCATCAGTTATATAGGGGTTATCGGCGCCCTCATGTCTGTTCGCCTTCCTGAAAAAGAAATGAAAAAAGCCGAAAGCGACTTCAAAAAGAGCTTTAACGAAGGATTTCGGTATACCTTCGGCTCAATTCCCATTCGTACGCTGATTGTGATGCTGGCTGTCCTCAGTATATTCAATTTTCCTTTCATTGTGCTTTTACCGGCTTATGCTAAGGAAATACTTGGGGGTGGAAGTGACACGCTGGGATTCCTCATGTCGGGACTCGGCGCAGGAGCTCTTACCGGAGCACTGATCATGGCAGCCCGAAAAACAGTAATCGGACTGGGCAAAATCATTTCCATAAATGTGGTGATCCTGGGACTGGCTGTCATGTCATCCTCGTTTTCAACACAACTTGGATGGTCGCTTTTCATTTTTTATTTTGGCGGCCTTTCCATGATCCTTTCGCTGGCTGCCATCAATACCATGATACAAACCCTGGCTGAAGAAGACAAACGAGGACGTGTCATGAGCTTCTATGCCATGGCACTGATGGGCACGGTACCATTCGGGAATCTTCTTGCAGGAAGTCTGGCCAGCGGTATCGGCATTCCGAACACCTTATTGGCAGGAGGTATAATCACCATAATTTCGGCAATATGGTTCGAAAGAAGTCGCAAATTCATGCGTCCGCATATCAGGTACATATACAAAACCAAGGGATTGATTCCCACAATCCCCGAAGAAGTCAATTGATGTTTTTTCCGGCAACAGCCACCTAATTCCATTTATCAACATAATTTCCGATACTTGAAATAAATAATAACCCTGAATAGCAATGGATTTACTTTTGTTCTAATTTTAAAGGAATTTATTCAACTGTTCAGCATGGATTTTTTTAAAAGTCTGCTTTCGGGATCCGGCACCGCGAATGCCATTTTTTTTATAAGCATTACCGCATTCATCGGAGTCTTATTGGGAAGATTACGTGTTAAGAATGTAAAACTGGGCATTGCCGGCGTGCTGTTTTCGGGTCTGCTGGTCGGACACTTGGGAGCTCAGTCAAACCCTGAAGTGCTTCATTTCATTCGTGAATTTGGATTGATTTTGTTTGTTTATGCCATTGGCATTGATGTTGGACCAAGATTCTTCAATACTTTCAGGAGCGACGGGCTGAGGTTGAACTTGTTTGCCGCGGGTATTGTAGCAGGCGGTTTTGTCATCGCCTGGTTGTTCCATCGCCTGGGTGGCGTTCCGGCCCCCGTTATTACGGGAATTATGAGCGGTGCGGTTACCAATACACCCGGACTTGGTGCCGCGCAACAGGTGCTTACCGATTTTGGCAATCCCGACGACACGGCACTTGCAGGGATGGGTTATGCTGTTGCCTATCCGTTTGGCGTATTGGGGATCATCTTTTCCCTGATCCTGATCCGGATCTTTTTCAGGATAAAAATTGACAAAGAGGTTACCGATTATAAAAACCAGTTTCAAACCATCCGGCAAAAACTGGAAAGTGTGGAGATTTCAGTGACCAACCCTAACCTGATCGGACAGAAGCTGAGCTATATCAAGGAATTTATTGATAAGGAACTGGTTATTTCAAGAATCCTCCGGAACGGAGCATACCTGGTGGCCACAGAGGATCTGATTTTGGAGGAAAGCGATATAATAATCGGAGTTTCAGCTTTGCAGTATATTAAAAACCTGAAAATGACCATTGGCAAAGTTAAGATTGCCGAGAAAAAAGAAATCTCCGGTGACCTGGCCATGTTTCACGTACTGGTTACCAACCGCAAATATGCCGGAAAAACCATTCAGCAAATTGGTATATACCGCAGGTATGAAGCCAACATTACCCGTATTTTCAGGGCCGGTACCGAAATACTGCCCACAAGAGGGACTACAGTCGAATTTGGCGACACGGTAAGAATTGTCGGCAAGCGCGATCTTCTGCCCGAAATCCGCAATGAGCTGGGCAACTCGGTTGAAGAGCTGGCACATCCCAATACCCTTCCCATTTTTGTCGGAATTGCTTTAGGCGTCATCCTGGGAAGCATTCCCATTTTTATCCCCGGCCTACCCGCTCCAGCCAAGTTGGGATTGGCAGGGGGCCCGCTTTTGATAGCCATATTACTGGGTAATCAGCGCCGCTTTAAAAGCTTTGATTTTTATATGACACCCGGAGCCAATATGATGATCAGGGAACTGGGAATCATATTATTTCTTGCTTGTGTGGGACTCTCATCAGGAGGACATTTTGTAGAAACAATAGTCAACGGAGGGTATATGTGGATGCTGTACGGTGCTGTCATTACCCTGGTGCCGGTGTTGCTTGCTGCAGTTATTGCCCGCCTGCTGAAATACAACTACCTCAAAATATGTGGCATTATTTCGGGAGCCATGACGGACCCCCCTGCACTCGAATTTGCCAATAGCCTTGCTCCGGTTCATGCCCAATCGACTGCCTACGCTACCGTTTACCCCTTTACCATGTTTCTCCGAATTCTGGCCGCTCAAATATTGATTTTAATAACTTTATAATAGTTATCAGTGATATCGTCAAAATCAGCCACAGGGAAGATACAACACAACGCTATTTCACATATTTTTATGCAATTATTCATTTGTCAGTAATTTGAGCTCACCCAATAATTACCTTTTATAAAACACCTTATGGATCAAGTAACCATTGTATTTCCTGATAATATGGGGAAGAATTTCATCCCAAAAGAATACCTCCCAAAAGGAAAGGATGAATACTATCTTCGGAATTCCCAGACTTCAAAACCAACCTCAGGCTGGAGGCACCTTCGTTCAGACGAAGTGGAACGTTTGGTTAAGAATGACAACACCTCCGACTCGTGGGAAAACATCCTGGTAACAGATGAGTTTGACACAGATCAGATCAAGAACTCCCGGTTTTTTGGGATGGTAAGGATAGGCCGCTTGCGAAATATATTTTTGCAACATCACGACCTGAAAGTTCCCACGGGAATATCCAACAGCCTGGTGATATCCTGTGATATTGGCGATGATGTTGCCATACATGAAGTCCATTACCTGTCGAACTACATTATTGGGGAACGAACGATACTATTCAATATTCAGGAGATGAATACCACTAATCATGCCAAATTCGGCAATGGTATTGTTAAAGAAGGTGAACCTGAAAACGTAAGAACATGGCTTGATCTGATGAATGAAACCGGCGCCAGGAGGATTCTGCCTTTCGACGGAATCATCACTGCAGATGCCTATTTGTGGGCTAAATATCGAGACGATAAAGCACTGCAGAAAAAATTAATTGAAATAACCCAGAATACAATTGACAACCGGCGAGGCTATTATGGAACTATTGGTGATCAGTGTGTCATCAAGAATTCTCTGATTCTCAAAGATGTCAAAATAGGTTCAAAGTGCTATATAAAAGGAGCCAATAAACTTAAGAACCTTACCATTAATTCCTCAGTTGAAGAGCCAACCCAGATTGGAGAAGGCGTTGAACTGGTAAACGGAATCATAGGCTATGGTTGCCATATTTTTTACGGCTGTAAAGCGGTGAAGTTTATCCTGGGAAATAACTCCAACCTGAAATATGGCGCCAGGCTGATCAATTCATTTCTGGGTGATAATTCAACCATTTCCTGCTGTGAGGTATTGAACAACCTGATTTTCCCGGCCCACGAACAGCACCACAACAACTCCTTCCTGATTGCCTCAGTGGTTATGGGTCAAAGTAATATGGCTGCCGGGGCTACCATCGGATCAAACCACAACAGCCGGGCTAACGACAACGAAATTCAGGCCGGTCGGGGATTCTGGCCCGGTTTGTGCACCAGCGTAAAACATTCCTGCCGTTTTGCATCATTCGTGCTGCTGTCTAAAGCTGATTATCCCGCAGAACTGAATATCCCCTTTCCTTTTTCTTTAGTAAACAACAATGTCTCCAAAGACCAGTTGGAGGTGATGCCTGCATACTGGTGGCTTTACAACATGTATGCCCTGGCACGCAATACCTGGAAATTCCAGAATCGCGACAAGCGTATCTCCAAAGTTCAGCACATTGAATTTGACGCATACGCCCCTGATAGCATGGAAGAGGTAATCACTGCTTTGGAACTGTTGGAAATATGTACTGCACAAGCATTTCTGAGAGCAAAAGGAGAATCATGCAACGGAAAAAATAACAAAGCTCTGGCCGAAATGGGCAAAAAGTTGCTCAACAGCGACGGAAAAGCTTTAAAAGGTTTGGAAGTACTGGGTGAAAACATGGAAAACAAAAAGCGAAAAACTGTTATAGTGAAGCCCTACGATGCCTATCATGCTTACAAAAACATGTTGCACTACTATGCCATGAACAACCTGCTCGCTTATTTCAATGACAACCCCAAAGCTACTTTCAGCAGCATGTGTAATGATCTGAAAGGCAAACGTAAAAATGAGTGGGTCAACCTTGGCGGTCAGATCATGGTACAGGGAGACCTGGATAAGCTTCGCGCTGATGTGGGTTCGGGAAAACTCAACTCCTGGAAG
>CAYVBH010000130.1:0-10855 GCA_964449015.1 uncultured Bacteroidales bacterium | reverse complement strand
CCGAACGCTACCACATGCTCGAAGGCAGCAACCGCGACCAGAAAATAGAACAGGTTCTCACGGGGCTCGGTTTTTCAAGAAATGATTTCAAAAGGCATACGCGTGAATTCAGTGGCGGCTGGCGTATGCGTATTGAACTTGCCAAAATACTGCTCCGGTCTCCGGATGTGGTGCTGCTTGACGAGCCCACCAACCACCTGGATATTGATTCGATCCAGTGGCTCGAAGCATTCCTTCATGATTATCACGGCGCCGTGGTGCTGATATCACATGACCGTGCCTTTCTCGACAAGGTAACCGACCGCACCGTCGAGATCTCCCTGGGAAGAATTTATGATTACAGGGTTCCCTATTCAAAATATGTGGTGCTCCGCAAAGAAAGAAGGGAACAGCAAACGGCCGCATATCGGAACCAGCAGAAACTGATCGACGAAACACGTGATTTCATAGAACGGTTCAGGTATAAGGCCACAAAAGCCGTTCAGGTGCAATCACGCATTAAAATGCTTGAAAAACTCGACATCATTGAAATTGATGAGGAAGATACCTCGGCGATCCACATCAAGTTTCCGCCTGCGCCACGATCAGGCAGCGTAGTACTTGATATTCGTGGCCTGTCGATGAGCTATGGCCACCATAAGGTTCTGGATCATATCGACATGACCATTCACCGTGGTGAAAAGGTTGCTTTTGTCGGGCGCAACGGTGAAGGCAAAACCACGCTTTCCAAAATTATAACCGGTGACCTCCCGCATGAAGGCACTCTGAAACCGGGACATAACGTGAGCCTGGGTTACTTTGCACAAAACCAGGACGAATTGCTCAACGACAATAAAACCGTGTTGGAAACCCTGGATGAAGTTGCCGTGGGCGATGTTCGCTCAAAAATCAGGGACATCCTGGGTGCTTTTCTTTTTGGAGGAGAGGATGCCGAAAAGAAGGTGAAGGTACTTTCGGGAGGGGAAAGATCAAGGCTTGCCATGGCACGACTGCTGCTGGAGCCCTGCAACCTGCTGATCCTGGATGAGCCGACCAACCACCTGGATATGCGTACAAAAGACATTCTGAAAAAAGCATTGACCCAGTATGATGGCACACTTATTGCGGTTTCACATGATCGGGAGTTCCTTGACGGTTTGGTTACCAAGGTCTTTGAGTTCAGAAATAAAAAGGTAAAAGAGCACCTGGGCGGAATCTATGAATTCCTGGAACGCAGGAGAATCAGTAACCTCAGTGATCTTGAAAAAAAAGGCCTCCAGAATCAGAAAGGCGGGAAAGAAGAGGCAGCAAGCAAACAGGCATTTTTCGATAAAAAAGAATTCGACAGGGAGGTTAGAAAACTCGAAAATAAGGTCGGAAAGGCCGAAGAACAGATTGAAAAACTGGAAAAAGAAATTGAGAGCTTTGAAAAACTGATTGCAGACCCTTCGATTGATCCCGAAAAAACAAGGGCGCCCGGTTTCTACAGTAATTACAGCAAGCTGCAGGCTGAATTAAAGCAACAAATGAATAACTGGGAGCAACTACAGACCGAATTGGAGCATCTTAAGAATAAAAGAAATTAAGTACTTTTACGGTTAATCCTATTTGCCTGATGACAATGAGATCCACCCTATACATTATGTTTTGCCTGCTGGTTCTTTTGGTTGCCTGTTCAGCGCCCAGGCCGGCAGTAAAGCCCGATGTCATCAGCCTGTCAAAAATGTACAATCCATCGGGTACCAAGTTGCATCCGGCGTACACCATATATCATAACCAACCTTCCGGCTCTTTGCTGCTTGTCAAAATCTTTCCTACGGAATTGTTATATTCAGGCACCATTGAGCCCGACAAGCTGTTGGGTCTGGTGAACCTGAGTTACGTAATGACTGACGTCACCGATGTTCAGAAGCCGGTATTGGCAGACTCCGGGATGGTTACTTTCAGATTTCTTCGTGAAAATGCAGACAAACGATTCACCACACAGGTTCCGATAAAAGCCGAAGCAGGCAAAAAATATCAGCTTGCCCTAACGGCCAAAGACATGGTGCGGAATGAGTCGGTTTTGACCTATCTGAATATCGACAAGACTTCCCCGTTGTCGGAACAGAATTTTCTGATTTCCCATACCGAAGACCGGACTCCCTTATATAAACCTTATGTAGTTGGCAGTTCTACTATAAGAATTGACTGTTCAAACAGCAATTATGATTCGGTTTACGTGTCGTATTACGGTGGTGAAATTCCCCTGCCACGACCTTCATTTTCCACCAGCAGGGAAAAGGAATTCCTGGATAAGCCCGACAGTATCTGGGTATTTCCGTTTGCCAAAGCCATATCCTACAGGTTCACCTATCGGGGCCTATATCACCTTCAGCTCGATACAACGGTTGATGCAGGTTTAACACTTGCCAACTTCGGAGAATCATATCCCCGGGTGCAGGATGCAGATCAATTGGTAGAATCACTTGCTTACCTGACCACTTCAACCGAATATGACCAGTTGAAAACTACCACCAACAAAAAGCTTGCTGTTGACAATTTCTGGATTGAAAAAGCCGGAGACCTGGATAAAGCCAGGGAACTCATTCGCGTATACTATAACCGTGTGTTCTTTGCCAATTACTATTTCACCTCGTTCAAGCCCGGATGGAAAACAGACCGTGGCATGATCTACATCATTTACGGGCCACCAGAGTCGGTTAAGGTAGAACCCGGCCAGGAAAAATGGATTTATTACAAGAGCAATTACACCAGCACGGTGACCTTTACTTTCGACCACGCGCCCAATGCCTTTTCGGTAGATAATTTTTCGCTTCAGCGCTCCGACAGTTATGACACGTTCTGGCGCAGTGCGGTGGATACCTGGAGAAAGGGCAAAATTTACCTTATAGAATAAAATGAAAGCAAAAACAAGCATCATATTTGGAATCCATCCGGTTAACGAGGCCTTGCGTTCAGGTAAGCCGATCGATAAAGTACTCCTGAAACAGGGATTTAGGAATGATGTAATTCCCGGCTTATTTCCCACACTGAAAGATCAGAATATTCCTTTTCAGTATGTGCCTTTGGAAAAGCTCAACCGGATGACGGTAAAAAATCACCAGGGAATCATTGCCCTGATTTCTGAAATTGAGTATACTGAGCTGGAAAAGCTGGTGCCCATGATTTTTGAACAGGGTAAGTCACCTGCACTGGTGATCCTGGATGGCATTACCGATGTCCGGAATCTTGGCGCCATTGCCCGTAGTGCTGAATGCGCAGGACTTCATGGCATGATAATCCCTTCCAAAGGATCGGCACAGATCAATTCGGATGCCATCAAGACATCTGCCGGGGCATTGAACTCACTTCCCGTGTGCCGGGTAAACAACCTGCCTGATACAGTCAAATACCTGAAGGATTCAGGATTTCAGATCGCAGCCGCCACGGAAAAGGCAGCCGATACTATTTACCAGGCCGATCTGAAGCAACCTACCGCCATCATCATGGGTGCTGAGGATACCGGTATTGACCCCCAGCTGCTGAAAATGGCAGATCAACTGATTAAAATCCCCATGTCGGGTACCATTCAATCATTAAATGTGAGTGCTGCCGCTACTGTGTTGTTTTTCGAAATGGTAAGGCAACGAAGTGCCGGGGAACAGGAATGAATTCAGCCTTGTTTTGAGTTCTTATAAGCAATACACTCAAGTAATTCACCAATAAAAGAGGAAGCGCGTTTGTCGGCTGACTGTTTTTCAACAGGCATCCCCTTTTCGTCGAACGCCGCAGTTACATTGGCCACCTGGAACCTGGCCGGAATGGTATAGGCACCCATTTTCCAGAGAACAAACTGCAGCTGGCCGATTACCTGGGTGCCGCCAAAAGGTCCGTCTGATACCGCAACAAGGGCAACAGGTTTGTGTTTCCATTCATCAGTCAGCAGGTCGATAGCGTTCTTCAGGCTGGCCGGGTATCCGCCATTATATTCGGGAACAACAATAATAATACCTTGTGCCGATTTTATTCTTTCGGCAAATTCAATGGCTCCGGCTGGTGGTGATGGCAGGAAGCGCAGTCTTTCTTCAAACAGCGGAAAGTTGTAAGCAGCAAGATCCAATATTTCAGGTTCAGCCAGGTTGTTTTCTTCAAGATAATTTTTGAAGAACAAGGCCATGCGGTGGCTATTTCTTCCGGTTCGTATACTTGCCGAAACTATAGCTATGTGGTTCATGACAAATTTTATGTCAATCTAAAATGGCAGTGCCTCTGAATCACTTCATTATTTTACTGAGCAGGTTTATGGCATCGGCAATACATGCCTCACAAACCTTCTCATGCAGGTTGTGGTCGTGGATGTATTTTTTTCCTTCTTCAGTTTTCAGATCATGACCCAGCAGATCAATGCAATCGGTCGAACCATTTTTTTCCTTGAATTTTTTGTTGAATTCCTGCACCATGGCGTAGGTATGCTCCTTCCTGTCCTTATTATCACTGTATTTTCTGCAATTGTAAACACCCATCACCATAAAAGCACCGGTAACTGCACCGCAGGTTTCCTGCAAACGGCCCATGCCTCCACCAAAAGCGCATGAAAGGCTCAATGCCAGTTTGTCATCGATTTTCATTTCTTCAGTATAGGCTGAAAGTACAGCTTGTGCACAATTCAGGCCAGACCGGAAATTTGCAACGGCCTTATTAGTCAATGAACTCATTGTGTGAGAAAAATTTAATTTAGAGATTTAGTGTATGTTTAATGGAAGTTTCTACCTCATTGATATTAAATGGCTTTCTGAAGTATTTGGAAATGACGCCTTCACTTAAAGCCGCAGAGATCTCGTCGGTAATGTCGAATCCCGTCAGGATGAAATAAACCAAGTTTGGAAATTCGTTCCGTGCCTTCCTGATGAATTCAATACCGTTCATGCCCGGCATTTTCATGTCGCTGATGACGATTCCAATATTGGAATTGGATTTCAGGATGTCTATGCCTTCAAAAGGCGACTCGCTGGTAACTACTTCAAACTTGTTCCGGAAATTGATTTCGAAAAGCTTCAGATTCAGCGGTTCGTCGTCAACATAAAGTAAAACTGGTTTATCGCTCATCTTGCATTATGGTATATAAAGGTAGTGTAACTGTAACCTTAGTACCTAAGCCGGGATTTGAATCAAAATCAAGATGCCCGTTGTGTTCCTTCACAATGCTCAACGTTATCCACAAGCCCAATCCGGTTCCCTCTCCGGCTTCTTTGGTTGTAAAAAACGGATCTGTAAGCCTTGTAATATCCTCCCTTGCAACACCGGTACCCGTATCAACAATTTCAACAATCAGGCTGTTGTCGGTTACAATTGTCTCAATATCGATTGTTCCTTTACCTTCAATAGCCTGTGCAGCATTCACCAGGATATTCAGGAATGCCTGGTGAAGTTTGCCCTCATTTCCAACAAAGATATAATTTTTCTCAGTATATTTTTTACGGACCTCAACCTTATGTTTCAGCTCATTATGCATCATTACCAGGCAATTGTCAATAATGGCATGAACATCGCATTCAGCAGACGGGATATTATTGAACCTGGAATAACGACTCAGGCTGGATACAATATCTGCAGCGCGCATCACTCCGGTTTGTATCCCTTCGATAAAAGGTGCCAGTTCCTTTTCATGTTCTCTGAGATTGGCACGAACGAAGTTTTCAATACCTATGGCACCGCCGTTGATGAAATTCAATGGATTGTTAATTTCATGGGCCACTCCGGCAGCCAATACACCAAGCGATGCCATCTTTTCCGACTGGATCAGTTGATTCTGTGTGTTCTGCAAATCTTTGAGTGCAGCCTGTAGAGCCTCCCTGTGATTATACAATTCTTCATTGGTAGACTTCATTTCTTCATTGGCACTTTCGAGATCAAAAGTTCTTTCTCTTACGGCAAGTTCAAGACCTGATATCATATCTGAGTATCCGGCAATCAGTTTCCTGATCACCAGCAGTATAATAACTGCAATCAGGGTAAAATGAATGGCCAGGATAACCCACGGATATAATTCTGCCACATAGGCATTTGGTTGATAATTAACAGGTATTGAAAAAATACCCTTGTAATGTAAGTATCCGATTACCAGGAAACAGGCTATGGTGGCAATAAAGACCAAAATAGTCTGTCTGAATGACAGGGCAACAATAGAGAAGAAAGGCATCAGCACCAGGTAAATCCGGGTAGAAGACAGCAGGCCGTAATTCACAGTGTCCAATAGTGAAAGAATAATAATCAATCCGATCAGCAGGTATGTTTTGATGCTGATATCAATTTTATGTCTGAAAATGGTCAACACAATAACAGCGGCAATGATGATCAGGTTAATCAGAAAAGAGATGTGAAACCCGTTTACAACAAATCTGAAAAGGCTTACAAGGTATGCAAGAGAGCCTACAATTGAAGCTACAACCAGTGAATTGTTGATGATCTGGTTCTTTACCAGCTGAAGCTTATCGGATTTCATGCTCATGCGGTATTTCAGGAATTAGGTTGGACATTTCTTGCTTTTTGCTCCATGGGTAAAATGCATTGATAAACAAACCGATTTACCGGAACATCCAAGCCCAGTTTTGCAGCCAGTTTTACTACAGTGCCATTCTGGTATTCAATTTCCGAAGGTTTTCCCTCCAACACATCGCGTGTGAGAGATGATGTTGAATTATAGGGAAAAGAATCAATAAAGCCTACTGTTTTCGGGACAAAATCCTGGTCTATCTGAATATGCATTTGCTGTGACAGCATATAAATTTCATCCAGCAAGGCAATCATCATCTCCCGGGTTTCTTTGAGTTCGCGCAATTCCCCATAAGTTGTACGGGTTATTGCCAGCAACCCGCTCACACAAATGTTGATGAATTTTTTCCACAGTTCGGCTTTGATATCTTTAGCAATCCATGCCTTGATACCGGCTTTTTCAAACAAACTTAATATTTGCCTTGTCCGTTCCCGGGTTTGGTTGTCAGGCTCGCCGAAAATAATAACCGGGTCAACACCCAAATGTGCAATAACACCCGGTGCTTCAATCTTGCTGATGATCCGGCACAAACCGCTCAACACCTGCCCGGGTTCAAGTGCAGCTGCTAGTTCATAGGTTGCCAGAATCCCGTTTTGAAGTGGCAGAACTGCAGTGTCCGGATGTATGATACCCTGCAATGATCTGCCCGTTTCAGCAACCTGCCAGGCCTTCACGCCAAGAATAATCAGGCCGGCATCTTTTACAGCCCGGATATCATCAGTAGCATGAACAGTTTGAATATGGAAGTCGCCGATGACACTGTTAACCTGAAGTCCGTTTTCTTGCAAAGCTTTCAAGTGTTCACCGCGGGCTACAAATGTCACATCGAAACCCGCAAGGGCCAGCCTGCCGCCAAAATACCCACCTACTCCGCCCGCTCCGATAACTGCAATTTTCATATAATGGAAAATGATTGACCACTTTGGTTAACTAATATAGGCAAAATTTCCGGAAGAAGCAAGGGAGGGAGGCCTAGTCATCCGGATGTTCATCACCGCCTGCCTGCAACCTCTTCCTCCTCGAGAAACGGCATTTGCCGGTCGAATAATACATCCAGTGAAATGAAGGTTTCTGTACGTGAAACGCCCTTGATGGATTGAATTTTATCGGCCAGCACGACCCGCAAATGCTCATTGTCACGGGCATAAACCTCGACAAACATGGCCCATTGCCCGGTAATATAATGGCATTGGGTAATTTCAGGGATTTTGACCAGCTTCTCGGAAACATTATTGAATAAGGCCGCATTATCCAGGAAGATGCCCACAAACGCGCAGGTTTTATAACCCAGCTTTTTCGGATCGACATTGAACTGCGACCCGCTGATGATACCGATCCGGATCAGCCGTTGTACACGTTGGTGGACTGCGGCGCCGGAGATATTGCATGACCTGGCCACTTCCAGAAACGGTGCACGGGCATTTTTTGTCAGTATCGAAAGTATTTTTCGATCTAAACTATCAATCTGAAAGTTGCTTTTCATATAATCAGTTAATTTCTTAAATCTTTTAACTAATTTATAACTTATTATTTAAAATTGTAATTCATTTTTATAATTAACTTTCATCTGATAGTAATACCATACTGATAATTGGAGAATTGATATACTTTTGCCTCGAAATTGAATACATCTATTAAAAAATGGAATATGGGAAGACCGCCTATTATACCCCGGAATTATAAAAGCTCACTCGACCTGAATCAAACCGAGAAGGCCATCAAGCTGGTGAAAGACACCTTTCAGCAGCAGTTATCAGCTGAACTCAACCTTCGCAGGGTTACAGCACCCCTGTTCGTTTTAAAAGGAACTGGTATCAATGACGATTTGAACGGCACTGAACGGAAGGTTAGCTTTCCGGTTAAAGACATGAACGATTCCATTGCAGAAGTGGTGAACTCCCTGGCCAAATGGAAGCGGATGGCGCTGGCCGACTATTGCATACCGCACGGCAACGGTATTTACACCGATATGAATGCCATCAGGCCCGATGAGGAACTGGACAACATCCATTCATTATATGTGGATCAATGGGACTGGGAACGGGTGATTGCAGAAAAGGACCGGAACCTGGATTTTCTCAAATACATTGTAAGGAAAATATACGAAGTGCTGAAGCGGACAGAATACGTGGTTTACGAAGAATACAACACCATCAAGCCCTTTCTCCCCCATGAAATTACCTTTCTGCATGCCGAGGAATTGCTTGCCGAATATCCCAGGCTTCAGCCCTGGGAAAGAGAATTCGAGGCAGCCAAAAAATACGGTGCCATCTTTGTAATTGGCATCGGCGGAATGATGGCCAACGGCACAAAGCACGACGGACGCGCACCCGATTATGACGACTGGACATCTCCAACAATTAACGGATATAAAGGTCTGAACGGCGATATTGTACTTTGGAACCCTGTGCTCGAGTCGGCTTTCGAAATCTCCTCCATGGGTATCCGGGTGGATAAGGAAGCGTTGTTGAAGCAACTTGAAATTTGCGATGCTCAGGATCGGGCTGAAATGTTGTTTCACAAACGACTGATTCAGGGCGAATTACCGCTGTCAATCGGTGGCGGTATCGGACAATCCAGGATCTGTATGTTCTACCTGAGAAAAGCCCATATCGGGGAAGTGCAGGCCAGCATCTGGCCTCACGAGTTAATTGCCGAGTGCAATAAAAACAACATCTTTTTATTGTAAAAGCGGCTGAAAACCTTAACAAAGGCTGTTGCAAAAGGCTTGCAATTTGTCATTGCGAGGGAGACACGACCGAAGCAATCTATTCAATATACAATAGATTGCTTCACTTCGTTCGCAATGACGTAACTCCATTATCAGCCTTTTGCAGCAAATGTCTTTGCCATAATGGGGTACCATTCACTTAAAAGTAGCCTTCCCTATTCCATTGTGAAAAACTAAATGTTATATTTACACCTATACATTAAAAAAACTGTCCCATGTCATCCATAGAATCCCTCATTGCCAGAATAAACCACGGCGACAACAAAGCATTCCGGGCGCTTTACGGAAATGATCCGGCTGAGCTCAAAAAGCAGGCCGACAGATATACCACCCTGTTGCAACAATTCCGGTCTTCTTTCGGAGAAAATGAAGCTGAGCTCTTCAGTTCTCCCGGCAGAACCGAGATAGGTGGTAACCACACCGACCACAACTACGGCCGTGTGCTAGCCGGGGCTGTCAATCTGGACAATGCCGCCGTAGCTGCCAAAAACGGTACCAATAGCATCCGCATCATATCGTTGGGGTACCCGAAATTTGAAGTTGATTTGTCCTCGCTGAAAGCCGATAAAAACGAACAGTTTACTTCAGCAGCACTGGTCAGGGGTATCTGCTCACGAATGAAGGAATTGGGATACAATATAGGCGGGTTCGATGCCTGCATTGATGGCGGAGTGCCCAAGGGTTCGGGACTGAGTTCATCAGCCTCATTTGAAGTGCTGATTGGAGCCATGGTAAGTGTATTGTTCAACCAGGGAAAACTCGATCCCATTCAGAATGCCATCATCGGTCAGTATTCAGAAAACAATTACTTCGGTAAGCCATGCGGACTGATGGATCAAACAGCCTGTGCCATGGGTGGACTGATTACCATCGATTTTAAAGATCCCTCCAATCCGGTTGTCAAAAAAGTGAACTTTGATTTCGTGGCAACCGGTTTTGCACTGGTAATAACGGACACCGGTGGAAACCATGCCGACCTGAATGACGAATATGCCTCACTCCCCACTGATATGAAAGCGGTTGCCGCAGAACTTGGTGCCAAAGTGTTGCGCGAGGTGAGCCTGGAACAGGTGCTGAACATTGCCCCCAGGATCCGTGAAAAAGTGGGTGACCGGGCCATCCTCAGGGCCATCCATTTTCAGGGTGACAACCAGCGGGTGGTGGAACAGGTGACTGCTCTTGAAAAAAATGATTTCAAAGCCTTTCTGGGTATGGTAGTTGATTCAGGATTCAGTTCCTACATGTATAACCAGAATATTTTCCCGGTGAACAACATCAGGGAACAAGGCGTATCCCTCGCCCTGGCACTCAGTGAACTGGTACTTAAAGGCAGGGGTGCCTGGCGTGTTCATGGCGGCGGCTTTGCCGGTACCATACAGGCATTTGTCCCCAATGACCTGCTCAATAAATACGTGTCTACACTTGAACATGTGTATGGCAAAGGGTCATGCCACAAGTTATTCATCAGGCCCCAGGGTTCAGGTAAAATAGAAATATAATCCGGGTATTCCACATATTTAACAACATCAAACTAATTCATATGAACTTAATTAAAGAAGAAGCATTCAAATCGGTACACAACAGCAAGCCCACCCGGTTGCTGACTTTAA
>CAYVBH010000129.1:0-10857 GCA_964449015.1 uncultured Bacteroidales bacterium | reverse complement strand
ACATTAAACCAGTTTTTGAAATGTCAGATGACAATGACATTCCTCAAGGTTGTCCTATTTATATTGAATATCCTGATAAATTGCAGTTGTTTATGCAACAAAACAGGTATTATTTGAGAAGACATTGGAAACTTGAAGATGATTTATCTGAAATTGCTCCTGTCTCCTGTTCAATTTCTAACAAAATAATAACATTACCTATCTATCAGGGAATTACGGATAATATTCAAAATGAAATTATTGATTTATTGATGAAATATAAAAGCACCATCTGAATAGGTTGACTATTTTTGTTTTTGAGTAATCAGAATCCACTGCATTGCAATTTCATACAAAAATGATTATACATTAATCACAGGTACTTCTGACCAATTAATGATGCTTATGGCATTTCTAACATCCACAAATTCAAAATCGGTCAGCCATTGTTCCAGCTTAACTGTTGCACCTTTCAAGCCTACATAAGTTTTATATTTACGTAACAATGACAATTCTTTTATTACAGGTTGACCAGCGTCAAAATCACGGGGATGCAAATATGACATGAGATATTCTGATTCTTGTGTCCATTTCTTTATTAAGGAATATGGGAAAAGCCTGAAATAACCTCCTCCAGTGAATATTAAAGGTCTGCCAAATAGAACTTTGGGACTGATTGGCAACTCTTTTAACTCAATACCGTTATATTTTATAATTGATGGCAATGTACTTTTAAAGCTCGGAAACCCACCATGAGCTCTTGGTGCAGGAAAGACAGAACAATCCACTTCAATTCCCAATTTAGCCATAACTTCAAATGCCCATGTATTGCTTTCACGAATGGAAAATCCGGGAGCCCGAAAATATTTCACTTTTTGTCCGGTCAAATCTTCCAATGTCTTCATAGAATGCTCCAAATCATAAGTAAATTCCTTTTCCGATTGCTCATACACCAATTGATGCATCCTAGTATGTGTGCCAATTTCATAACCGCGACTAATTATCTCGCGAATTACTTCAGGATAATTTTCTGCTATCCAACCAAGGCAAAAAAAAGTGGCCTTATAGTCAGTTTTTTCCAATATGTTAAAAATTCGTTCCATGTTGGCATGAATACGACTTTCAAAATTTTTCCATTCATTGGCAGTTTTGGTAGACTCATTGTCCATAATATGGAACCATTCTTCAATATCAAAAGTCAATATATTCATTATGTATATTTGTTAGTGAATAATAAATTTAATATTTGTTCTTTGAAACCATGATTATTCAATTTTGGTAAGCATCCTGTGTAGTAACGTTTTGAATAGATAAGATGAACAATCAAATGGACTTTCAATCAATCGTGCAAAGTATGTTAACTCTCAAATTATAGAGTTATCACTTCTGCGAGATTCGATAAATATGACAAAAATTTAATGGTAAAAGTCTTCATATTATTAAAATGTTTATAACCAACCTCTTCTGTGGCTGTCTGTCAACTTATCAATCAATACTTTTAGTAAGAGAACAGAATTATTGATTTTCTTACAAATATGATAGTCAATGATATCAAAGAACCTTGAAATAAAACTTGCCCAACAATCTACTATAACTTTGACGAGTTACGTACTATAAATAATAATTACAGTTTTAATCATAAATGCTTATCAATTTTAGTGTCTTTTGATTATTGGAGCTTATATATCAAAACACAAATGAATGAAATTAGATTCTTGCGAAGATAATCATCTTGATGACGCATTTATATGGATATTTATTGTTTCTGAGAAAAAATATTAAAACGATGAAAAAAGATAAGTTCTATAAAAAAACAATTACATTTATCCTAACTGGAATATAAAAGAATTTTATATTCAATTACTTTTTTGAATCTTATAATCTGAGGCAATGGTAAAGAAAACCTTTTTGGTCAATACTATAACGAGTTGGGATGAACCGCACAGAGCGAGACATCAATTAACACTTTCGTTGGCAAAGAAAAACAACGTTATTTTTGTTGCTCGCAACGAATTAGGATCAAAGAGAATAGAAATTCAGGAAATTTCTGACAGCATCACTCTTGTAAAACCTTATTTTCCATTGGATTACAGATATCGTTATCGTCTTCCGATTATTAATGAAAAATATCAAAATTGGCTGTTTAAAATTCTTAAGGAGCAATATCCTGATGTAATTGTAATTAATTTTGATTTTACCGCGCATAGAATTTTCAGTTTTTTTAATTCCGTAATTTATTATTGCAATGATGAATACATTGGAAATAGCCAATATCCAAACTGGTTTATTAATCAATATCATAGAGTATGTGAGCAAAAGGTAATTAAAAATTCTATTTTCAACGTTTCTACTTCACCTTACTTGACGCGTAAAATGAAGTTGCATAATCAGAACACTTATGAAATACTACTCGGTTCAACACCAGTTGAATTGCCTGTCGGCTATTCCGGCCTAAGCAACCATCATCAGAAGAAGATTATTGTAGGTTTATTAGGTGTAATTGGGAAAAAGCAGATCTCAATTAATCAGATTAATGAATTAATTGAAGATCAAGATCTCGAGCTTGTATTAATCGGTCCAGTCGATAAGAGTTTCATAAATAGCATTTCGTGTATGAGCCGGGTAAGATTTACCGGACTGCTTCATGGTCAAGTTTTACAGCAGGAACTAATGAATATTGATGTTGGTTTGGCATTATACAATGTCAAAGGGATAAACCCAGGTACCACACCTAATAAATTGTGGCAATATTTGTCAGTTGGCAAGCCTGTGGTAATAAATGACATACCTAATTTGCGCCCTGAATTATTTCCCAAGGACTCTATTTATGTATATAATGGAAAGAAGTCTATCAGTTATCTGATTCACTCTGCTTATTCAAACAATACAGTAGATTTAGCCAAGGAACGAATTCAGTTTTCAAAGATGAACACATGGGATAATCGTGTTGAGGAATTTTTGAGTTTGGTGAAAAATTTTTTCAGGTAGAAGGATTTTATACATACAATAAGATCACCTCAAATCATCGTTATATTAAGGGAAAACTCATGTCCGTTACATAAGTTCATGATTTTCTTTATATAGTTGATTTTAATACTATCTAATATATTGACTATTAACAATTTAATAAATTACTATTGTTAATTTTAGCGATTTTAACTAGTTGATCCTTTTTAACAAATAATATATTGAATGTTAATAAGAATCAACTAATTAGTATTCATTCGCCCATACTAGGAAATCAGGGATCATTTTTGGAGCTATGCAGTAGACGGAAATACATATGATTGACATACTTTAAAACCATAACTGTTACAAGTCATAGAACTCGATGGCGGAAAAATCGAAAAAGCAATTGTTGACAAGGTTTACGAAATATACGGGAGTATTGGACCAATAAAAATCGTGATGTCATAAGTACTTAAGAAAGGAAGCTATAACATGAAGAAATAATGAGAGTTTCGATGCAGAACCATTACCGGAATATAAGGATTGATCACACATCTTGGGTATCCTATCCCTCAAGAAAAATATAATCACAGAATTCGACGAAATTACCACAAAGGAGTCTCTAGGGACAAAATTAATAATCTACTGGCCGCTGCAGCATATAACATGATGAAATGGATGTAATGGAAACATGATGAAATTTTCGGCTTAGTTTTTTGGCTGCTTTTCCGACCATACTATTTGGCTCCGGTAGGGATTATTTCCAGAATAAGATGAATAAACCGATTTATTAAAGATCAACTATAAAAGAAGGAAATAAAATCCTATATTAGTAATTTTATAACTGATTTAAACATCATTGGACAGAATAACTTTGTTATTCATGGTTAATAACTGACTCAATCATGCATCAGAAAGAAATTAAAAAGCTGACATTCCGGAGGCAATATATTCTATCACCAAAAGAGATAGAACCACCATTTCTATTTGAAAAAAGGAGGATTGGACATACACACCATTTGTATACCCACGTAGATTTATCTGTTACTGATTATTCTCTTAATGACGTTAGCCTTGTGTTATTAGGAGATATTTTTGATTATAATACTATCCATAAAACCAATTTGGATATTCTAAAAGACATTTTAGACAAGGATTTTGATCTGATATTAAGAAGACTATCTCTATACACTGGTAGTTTTGTATTGATTTATTTTCAAAATAATAAAACTTATTTGGTGCATGATGCTACAGCCACAAAAAAAATATATCACTGCTTAAATAGCAATGATATTTGGTGCGCTTCTCAACCATCATTACTAGCGAAAACATTACATTTAGAAAAGAGTAAAAACGAATCCAAAATACGTTATTATAACTCATCTGATTTTGAAAGATTATCCAATGCAGGAATTGGCGATACTACATATTATGATGAGATTGCACAGGTATTACCTAACCATTATTTTGATCTGAATCAGAACAAAAGCATCAGGTTTTGGCCTTTTGAACCTTGTTTTAACTCAATGAAAATGCATGAAACAGCATTTTTTTGTGCTAAACTGATAAAAGGTTATATGGAGAGCATTGCATTCAGGTACAAAGTAATGCTTCCTGTCACTGCCGGTAAAGACAGCAGAACGCTCTTAGCTGCAACTAAAAATATTCAGAATAACGTTTTTTATTACATTAATAAACTTGAACATTTTGACAATAACAATAGGGATGTTAGAATTCCATCCGGACTTTTTAAAAAGCTAGGACTCAATTATCATATTGTTAATCCATATATTCCAGTAGATAAGGATTTCGAGAAAGTATACTTTGAAAATAATGAATTTGCTTCGAAACAACATTTACCATTAATATATAACTACTACAAAAACTTTGAGGATCGGGTAAATCTTCCTGGAAACATTGCAACAGGAGCGATATGGTTTTATCCTATCTATCGGAAAGAAGTTGATGAGGCAACATTGGCAAAACTCATTGGAGTTCAAAACTACCCACATGCTTTAAAGTCATATAATGAATGGATCATGAATAGTCAAGAATTATGCAAGATGTATAACTTTAATTTGTGGTACCTTTTTTATTGGGAAGAACGATTAGGTAATTGGGGAACTCAATTTCAAATGGATAAAGATATTGCTCAGATAGAAATTAACCCTTTTAATTCAAGGTTACTGGTACAAAGTATATTATCTGTTGCTCATCCTTATCAGATTGAGATGGCAAATTATACTTTTACTAAAGAAATTATCAATAACCTTTGGCCAGAAGTATTGAGTGAACCCATAAATCCAAGTCTGAATAATAGACTATGTTCAATTTTAGATAATGTTGGATTATTAAGTAGTATTTTTAAGCTCAAATATAGATAATCCCAAAGAAGCAATTGATCCGACCGGCATATCGGATGGATTACATTTAGTAGTAGTAAGTCGTTGATTCCTATTGACAACTAATATACTGAATGGTAACAACCTAAGAACCTTAAAATGGTAGATTTTAGCGATTTTAAGTAGACTAGATCATAATTATTGAAACCACCTAGTGCTTCCAACCACATTGTTTTCAACTCGAAAAATACGTATTTCACTTTTAATATTCCGTTGATGTTATATTGTGCAATATCTCATGTTTGCACCAAGGCAACTGATAAATATCATCAAATTTTTATTGTTCTATTGCTACTACGAATTAACAGATTTTTCATCCAATTAAAACATTCCTACCTACATCCCCAAAATCTTTCACTTAGTCAAATAATCTGAAAATTGTGAGTTGCAATGTAATCTTTTAAGTTGTATTCACATTACTTTTGTTTCATATTTGAGTGAAAACCTAAAGATATGACCAAAGTTATCAGACAAAAAAAAGACAAAAGTTCCTATTTCGCGGTATTTGATATTCTGTTTACCGCAGTTTCCTATTTTTTAGCTTATTTTATTGTAAACATTATTAATACACGATATTTCTCCTTTACCAGGGAGTATGTGATCATGCTGATCCTTATTATTCCAACATGGATCATTTTGCTGCACTCATTACACCTGACCCAGATATCAAAAACCCGTTCTTACAAATCGATACTTTTCAGTTTTCTTAATTTCAGCTTTATTGGAATGGCTATACTATTCCTTTACAAGCATCTGTTTGGTCTTCATCTTTTCAGTCACTACGTCATTATTGCATTTTCTGTGTTGAATTTCCTGACTCTATACATTTTCAGAATGATCACCTATAGAGTTTTTAAATACTTCAGAGCAAACGGACAAAGTGTCAGCAACATAATTGTTTATGCTGATGAAAAATCGGAAAAGCTGATTGAATCTATTATTGAACACAAGGAATGGGGGTTCAGGATCTTGATGATCATTACTGATTCAGCATGGATAAGGAAAAAGTTCGGAGAATCTATTCGGATATATCCTGACAAAATCAATATCAGGAATATTTTGGATATTGATATCATTGACGAGGTGATTTACTGTAAAAGTAATACCAATGATGAAAAAATTCGAACAATGATTGAGATCTGCGAGGAAATTGGTGTAACACTAAGGATCCGGGCTGATTTATATCACAATACCATGCTGCAATCAGGTATATTGCAACTTGAGCATATACCTTTTATTACTATTAAAAACACACCACAAAACTCAAAGGCTCTTGCCTGGAAATCGTTCAGCGATTTCTGGTTTTCTTTTGGGATTATTTTCATTCTATCGCCCATAATGCTGCTTATTGCTAGTATAATCAAGTTAACATCTAAAGGGCCCATCATTTTCCGCCAGGAACGGGTTGGACTTAGGGGCAGAAAATTCTATATTTATAAATTCAGGACCATGGTTCATAATGCTGAAGAACTAAAGGCTCGCCTTGAAACAATTAATGAAAGCGACGGTCCTACTTTTAAGATTAAAAATGATCCCAGAATCACATTTGTTGGTAGAATATTAAGAAAAACCGGATTAGATGAATTGCCACAGCTCTTTAATGTGCTCAAAGGAGAGATGTCGCTTATAGGCCCCCGCCCACCACTGCCTTCAGAGGTTGAAAAATATGAACGCTGGCATCTCAGAAGACTTTCTGTTAAACCAGGTATTACTTGCACCTGGCAGATCATTCCAAATAGAAATGAAGTGGTATTTGATAAATGGATGAAACTGGATATACAATACATTGAAAGTTGGTCGGTGAAGAAAGATCTTGAGTTGCTTTTTAAGACCATCAAAACCGTAATCTACGGTACCGGTTATTAATATACCTCCATCCTGTGCAATTCATGATTTCATATCCTCAATTATTTATTATTTCAACACCTTCTTTTGATTTTTATATTAAATTAGCATCCTGCATACTCTAAAAGCATTATTATGAAAAACTCTATTCAAAGGCTTTTCGCATATTTTATAGTCATCGCCATTGCTGCACTATCTTCATGTGCACCTGTGAATAAACTTAAATTTGTATCAGATGGAGACACCGGAAGTGTAAAAAATGACTATTTCAATGACCGATCAGAAAAAACCATTCAACCTTATGATTATTTGTATGTTAAAATATTCAGTCTTGACGAAAAAACCAACACCGTATTCAATGACCGAAATTCCAGCATTGATAACGAACTTTTAAGCTATATGGTTGATAGTGAAGGAAACATTAGCCTCCCATTTATTAGTAAAATTAATGTTACTGATTTGACAATAAGCCAGGCTAGAGAAAGAATCGAAAAGTCCCTTGATGTATACCTGAATAACATTTCCGTGATTGTGAGGTTTGTAAGTAATAAAGTGACTGTTTTGGGGGAGGTTGCCAGACCCGGACAACATCCTTTCTTTGATGAGAAGGTTACTGTATTTCAGGCTATTGGATTCGCAGGAGGAAGCAGCGGATTCGGTGATTTATCAAAAGTTACTTTAGTACGCGAAAAAGACAATGTAATCAAGTACTATTATCTTGATCTCACCAAGAAGAATATTGCTTCCTCAGAGTATTACTACCTTCTGCCAAATGATGTTCTGATAATTAACCCGATAAAAGCCAGATACAGGGAACTGCGTGATTACGGATTGCGGGTTACTGCCGACGTTTTGACCTCAATATCAGCTCTATTTTCTATCATTTTAATTACAAACGAATTATCAAAATAAAGAAGGATCAGCATGAAAGACAACCTGCAGAACTTTGAGAACAATATTGACTTTCAAAAGATATTCCAGCGCTTATATAGTTATCGGAAAGTATATATCCTACTTATTGTTGTGTTTTTGTTGGCTACATTTCTAATCAATAAATACTCCGCTGTTATATATAAAAATTCAAGCACAATTTTCGTGAATGAGGAGGATAAGAACAAGGGATTGAATTCAGCCAATGACATGTTTCAGGGTTTTGGGCTGTTCGGCAACAAGGAGAATATTGAAAATGAACTTGAATTGATCAAATCTTATTCTTTAATTAAAAAAGTGATCAACGAATCAGATCTCAAAGTTTCTTATTATTCTTACAAAAACTCCCCTGCCTCTGAGTTATTTTTTCATACTCCTTTTACCAGGAAAACGGAATTATATACTCAATCACCGGTTGAAGTAATCGTTGATCCTTCTGTGCCACAGGCAGTATATTTAAAATTCTTCATCACTTTCCTAAACGAATCAGAGTTTATTATCGAAACACGCGGAAAGGATATTTCCTTATATAATTATATTGATGATCAGGTCGTTTCCAACACACCAATTATTCAGTTTAAACAACGTTTTAGATTTGGTGATGAAATAAAATCCAGATATTTCAATTTCAGGATTCAAAAAACGAATACTTACAGCAAAGAGTACACAACAAACCGTCGCCTATTCTTTTTGCTGAACAATATGAATGATATGGCGTTGGTTTATCAGCGCGATCTTAGTACTCAAACACTTTCAGAAAACTCAACTTTAATCAATATATCATTCAAAGGAACCAACAGCCAACGAGTTACAGATTTTTTGAATAATCTGACTTCTGTTTATTTGGGCAATAGCCTTGAGAAAAAGAGAAAGACAGCCTTAAGCACGATAGATTTCATTGACTCCCAGATTTCTGACATTGCCGATTCATTAAGTTATGCCGAATCAGACCTTAGGAACTTCCGTTCTTCACAGGGGGTTATGGATCTGGGCTTCCAGGGACAAAAGATATTTGAGCAGCTGAACCGGCTAGAAAATGAAAAAGCTGCACTTGCTGTGCAGAAAAAATACTACGAATATCTGAATATTAATCTGGATGATAACCAGGATGTTACAGGCATTCAGGCACCTTCCTCAATGAATGTGGTAGATCCCATGCTCAACAATCTTGTCTCACAATTGCTATCCCTTAATGCAGAAAGAGCAAGCCTGCTGAGGAATTCAACCAGTCAACAAAATCTTTACCTGGCTGATATCAATATCCGGATTGAAAATCTCAGAAAAACAATTAAAGAGACCGTAAAGAACACACTGAATACGATCAGTATTTCACTGAATGAGATCAATTATCGGATGAACAGAGCATCCGGAGATATTTCACAAATACCGAAAACAGAGCTTCAATTACGTGGAATCGAGCGAAAATTTGAACTGAATGATGCCATTTATAACTTCCTCATGCAGAAGCGGTCTGAAGCTCAGATAGCACGTGCTTCAAGCCTCCCTGATTATGAAATTGTTGATCAGGCATTGATCAATATATCAAAGCCTGTTTCACCTAAGAGCATACTCAATTACCTGATTGCTTTCTTTCTTGCCCTATTCCTCCCAACATTTTTCATTATGATGAAAGATTTCCTGAACAATAAATTAACTGATCCTGAGGAAATTGAAAAATTGAGTTCCTATCCTGTTTTGGGTAGAATATTCCATAATTATCACCGATCCAAAATGGTGGTTAATGATCATCCAAACTCATCAGTTACCGAGTCTTTCCGTGCTGTGCGTACCAACTTCCAGTTTTTCTCTGAGGGAGGCAAACGTCAGGTTATGTTAATAACCTCTTCCACCAGTGGTGAAGGTAAAACTTTCTGTTCAATCAACCTGGCTTCGGTTTTTGCGCTTAACGGCCATAAAACAATATTATTGGAGTTCGACCTGCGACGTCCAAAAATTCACCAGGAATTTGGATCAAGCAATATTATTGGTATCAGTTCATTCCTGATCGACAAGGCTATCATTGAAGACATTATACTTCCCACACATATTGAAAACCTTGATCTGATCTCTGCCGGTCCAGCTGCTCCAAATCCTGCAGAACTTATCGCATCTGAGCGCACAGGTGAATTGCTTGACAAGCTAAAAGAAATGTACGATTACATCATCATTGACTCTGCACCGGCAGGAATTTTAACGGAAACAATGCTCCTCATGAAGTATTCTGATCTGAATATTTTCGTTGCCCGTTTGGATAAAACTTATATAGAAGCCTTTAAGATTTCCACAAAAGCTTTTGAGGTTAACAAATTTAACAACGTGTCTTTATTAATCAATGATTTGAATGTGAAACGCGATTCTTACAAATACGGGTATAATACTAATTATTATACTGACGATAAGAACATCGGCTTCTTTTCAAGGTTTTTCAGGAGGAAAAAAGCCTCATAAAGAACTTCATATTATCTACCCCTAAATCCGGGGTACAGGTTATGTACCGGATCGCTTTGCCAGTAATTGCAGGAATCAATATCCATAATGCTTAACAGGCCATCCACAAAACCCGCCCCGGTATCCATCATCACAACGCCATAGGCCTCTATAGGGATGGTTGATTTATATACAATTGTAGGTGTATGTCCCAAATATACTTTTTTATAAGCAGTAAACTGATGCTTATCCTTGAAATGCCGGTGCATTAGGGCCAATTCCACCAACGACCGGTCCCATACTAAAAATTCCTCTTCCTGTTCTT
>CAYVBH010000128.1:0-10915 GCA_964449015.1 uncultured Bacteroidales bacterium | reverse complement strand
CATTAAACCGGGGTGAGGAATGGGCAGCCAGGAAATAGATATTGCCCAGCGGAATACCCAGGCCCTTAACCATAGCATTCACCGATTGGTCGATCACAATGGATACTCCGTCGTTTTTACCGATCAGTGAATGAATGATACCGTAATTGAGGTGTGATATATCCATTATACTATGATTTTTAGTATCTGCCGCAAATCGGTGATGACAGAATCAGGAGTGATGCTCTTAAGTTCGGTTATTTCTTCGTGCATTCTTAAGGATTTCATATCTCCTGCAAAAAGTACAGTTTTCAACCCGGCAAGATGTGCCGGATAGACGTCGCGGAACATGTCGTTACCGACAAAAAGGATCTCATCGGGATAAATTCCGTATTTCAAGCGATACCTGTCCTTCAGCATTTCAAAGAGATAGGAGTCGGGTTTTGACCGTTTGCACTTATATGAAAAAATCGTCAGCTCCTCATCAAAAGGAGGCACCTGCTCGGAATCTGTAATTGAGCCATTTATGAAGTAATTGAGAATAACCGGCGTATAGAATTGTGCATTGGAGACAATGCCCAAAGGTATCTGCCTGCCGGCCAGGTGAGTGATCACCTCATGCATACCGGGCATCGGGTAAATCCGGTTGCTCAATACTTCAAAAACAAAGGTAAAGCATTTGATGCAAAGCGGCCCGTTAAGGACCAGGTTGCTTTTGCTGCTGTGGTCTGAAATAATTTGCTCCCAGATGGAGAGAATGTCAATCTCAGGATAAGGTTTGTCATCAGCTTTATCTCTCTGGTGAACAAGTGACACCTCACTTTTGAACGATTCGAGCATTTCATTAAGAACATTGACCGATTCCGGATAGCGGGGGATAAGTTCAATCCCTGCCGAATCCAGGGCGGTTTTCATATTCCCGGTGGTGATCACTGATTCCTCTATGTCTCCCGAGTCAGAAATCAACATGGTACCATAGACGTCAAAAACGCAGGCTTTAATTGAAGAATCCTGCTGAAAGAAAGGTTTCAAATGCGTAGGCACAGGTTTCATCTCAGGTGTTTCACCGAGAAACTTCCCGATATATTCCAAGTAATTCTTTTCCATATGCTTCAATAGAAAATCCAGATGAGATGACCTGCCGGTTTAACCGGATAACCTTTTCTGATACGGTATTGAGAAATGAGGCAAGGAATGGATTCTGAGTGACCATTGCTTTCCTTGCGCCGTTATCCTTTAATAAGGATTGAATGACTTCAGCCTGCTCTGCACGCTGCAAATCTTTGAAATCAATGACTCCCCTGACCGATTCCACAAAGATGCGGTCATACAACACGGGAAATATAACCCCATGTTTCATGAGATCTTCAGTAATGCAGGGCAGTCCTCTTCCGATTACCGGTGTACCGGTCAGCCAGGGTTCCAAATATACCATTCCAAATCCTTCGCGGATACTTGTTGTTATGCAAAAATCGGAAATATTCATTAATTCTTCATGATTTATCCGTTCTCCTGCTTCAAATACAACCCTTAATCCATTTTGATCGCAGAATGCTTTCCAGAATTCGTATTGCGGCAATTCCTGAGGGTTTTTCGGCGGCAAGGTAACAACAAATTCAGCTATATCCTGAAACAAGGCGGCAAGTAACAGGAATTCACCCGGGTTCTTACGTTCTATGAGGCGTACTGGATAGGTACAAATCTTTTTTTCAGGGTTTACATTCAGTATTTTACAGATTTTTTTTCTTCGTTCAACCTTAAGCGCGGCAGGTAAAGCAGTTTGAACCACTACCGGGTTAGGTAGCAAATGTAGTCTTGAAGCATCAATACCTGCATTCAGAATTCGCGTGAAGTCGCATGAATTCAGAACCACGAAATGACAGTTTGGAAAATCGGGATACATTACCTTGTCAAGAGAAACTTTTGAGTAAGCAGGGATAACTTTTTCCAGTAAAGCCAAGTTATTTTCACGGTCTTCGGCAAAGTCGTGGCAATGGAAGACAACTGGAACTCCCTGTGTCGCTAACATATAAGCCGTATAGGTAACCGCAGGATTTTTCCCCAGGGCCGGATTATGAAAATGGAATATCATGTCTTCTGTCAGATGAGATCTGAGGAAGTTAGTAATTGAACCAACACTTTGGAAATATAGGTCTTGATCTGACAAAGCCGAATAGCCAAGTGCCGGTTCAACGATAACAGGGACCTGGTGTGCAACAACCTGTTGATTTGAATGGCCGCAGAACACCTGCATCCTGGTTTCCGGAGAAATGGTCTTTAACCCTGCAATCTGAGATTCAATTACACGGGTGACCCCACCCGGATTCAGGTGATAATGTATGATGCTGACTTCCATGAATGAGTGAAATAAGGTTTTGTATTATTTCATCATTGGAGTTTATATACTCACTAAATTTAAAGAATTATCACTGAAATTAAAACCTTCATCAATATGATTTGTTTATAGATTATTTGAACTGTAATTTTGTGTCCAGATTAATGATGGTAATATTTCATATTTCGCAGCGTTATTATCAGGACCTGATTCCTAAACCACTCATGCCCATGAATTTTAAAACCATCAGTAAGTATTTGTTTTTCAGTGTATTTTCACTGGCATTGTTATTCCCAACCGGAATTCTTGCCGGGGATACTTCTCGATCACCCCACGAAAGCAGGATTGTCCTGAATCCCTCATATAAAGTAAAAAGACTGTCGAATGGAACGGTGATAGTAAGTGCCACTGAAAAGGACGGAACAATTGTGAAGCACGAATTCAGGGAGTTATATGCTGATCTGGTTATGGCAGCCTACCGGAAACAACGTTTAACGCTAATCGTGAATAATTTATCGAAAAAATACTACTTATCGGAAGTTGATTGCCGGCGTGAGGTAAAGCATGCACTCAACCAGCTCACTGAATGGCAAATTGTAGTTCGTGACGACAAAGTACGCTGATCACTTTTCTCATCTGCGGCTTTCCTCAATTTTTACCTGTAATGAAAAAATGCTGCATGTTTCGTTAAAAGGACGGAATTCATAACCAATTTTGTTTCCCGAAATCTTTGCAATCTCTATCAGACCCAAGCCGGCTCCACCTGTATTAGTGAATTCGCCATTGGTAATAGTATCCTTATACAGGTCTTTTACTTCCTGCTTGTTCAATGAATTCAGGTGATCGAGTTTCTTTTGGAGCATAGACATTGCGCTGTTATCCAGTATATTAGAAGAACTCAGGCTGAACATATGGCCTTCCCTGATGATAGACAGGGTTGAAACACAGTCTAGTTCCGTTTCAGTAGAACCTGCCGGTTTCTGGCTGTGTTTCATGATGTTCTCGAGCGCTTCAATCATCACAAGGAGTATTCTTTTATAAGTACCTATCTGAATGCCCATGGTGTGAACCTGACTTTTCAGTTTATGAATCAGCTCACCAATGGTTTCATAATGGATTACGCCACGATAATCAATAACAGTGTTACTTTTCAACAGGTCAATGAGGTTAGTAATTTTGTATTCACTATGAGTTAAAACGTATATCAACCACACAGGGTTACAGGGTACGTCGTATTTCAGCCATTTTCGTAACCGGTATCCTCCTGCAGATTGGTATTCTGTGAAGCAGCTACTGCCAGTGAATCGCAGCGTTCGTTTTCGGGAATGGCTGCATGTCCTTTGATCCAAATAAATCTTACCTGGTGTTTTCTGTAAACCTGAAGAAATCGTTGCCACAAGTCAGGATTCTTTTTGCCTGAGAATCCTTTCTTTTCCCACGCAAAAACCCATTTTTTTTCAACGGCATCAGCAACATATTTCGAATCGGTATAAACAGTCACCTGGCAATTCCCGGTTTTAAGCGCTTCAAGACCTGTGATCACCGCCAGCAATTCCATCCGGTTATTGGTAGTATGGCGAAAACCTGCTGACAATTCTTTCCGGTGCTTTCCCGACATCAGCACCACGCCAAAACCTCCGGGACCCGGATTGCCGCTTGCAGCACCGTCAGTATATATGGTTACCTTATGTTGCATCGGGGAGTGCTATTCCTGTATTTGACAAAAAAAGGCGTATGGCAATGGCCAGCAGAATGATACCAAAAACCTTAGTCAGTATAAGTATCCCGGTAGGTCCCAGAATACGCTCTACCAAACGGGTTGCTCTTAGTACTAAATAAACAACAAGCATGTTCAGGCTTAGCGCAATGAAAATAGTCCACATGCTGTAAGCCGCCTTGAGCGAAATGATGGTGGTCATGCTGCCGGCTCCTGCAATAAGCGGAAATGCCAGGGGAAATATGGAAGAATGCTTCAACGATTCATACTTGAAAAACTCGATACCAAGAACCATCTCCAGGCCAAGAAATAAGAGCACAAATGAACCTGCGATGGCAAATGAATTGACATCCACACCGAACAGTTTCAGGAAAGGCTCTCCGATGAATAGAAACAGCAGCAGTATCGCATAGGCAACAAGTGTGGCTTTTGCCGCTTCTATTTCACCTGATTTACGCTTTAATTCAAGAATATAGGGAATGGAGCCGGTGATGTCAATCACGGCAAAGAGCACCATAAAAACGGAGAAGACATCCAATATTCTTATTTCCATATAGTACAATTAAAAACGCCTGTTGAAAAACGACTATCTGATGATTTTCATTTCATTCACCAGGTGGGCAGCACCTGAGAATTTGTCCATAATAAAAAGCACATACCTGATATCTACACAAATACAACGCTGTAAATCCGGTTCAAAAACAATGTCCCCACTCATTGCTTCCCAATTACCGTCGAACGCAAGACCTATCAGGTTGCCTTCACCATCGATGACCGGGCTTCCTGAATTGCCTCCGGTGATATCGTTGTCGGTAATAAAGCAAACGGGCATGGTCCCATCGACACCATATGGCCCATAATCTTTTTTCTGATAAAGTTCTTTCAGTTTTCCGGGAACTACAAACTCCCAGTTTCCCGGATCTTCTTTTTCCATGATGCCCTTAAGTGTGGTGCAATAACCATAGTGTACGGCATCGCGGGCAACGTAATCCCTGACTTTTCCGTAAGTCAGACGCATGGTGGAGTTGGCATCCGGGTAAAAGTTGCCGTTTGGGTGCATTTCCTGCAATCCGGCAACATAAAGCCGGTGCCCCCTGTCATAAACAACATCATAGGCAGCTTCGGAATAATAAACATTCCTGTATACATCAATGACAGAAATAGCTGCTTTCAAAGCAGGATCATTCTCCAGTATCTTCAAAGAGGGTTTCCGGATAAAGCTTTCAAACTTTTTGGGATCGGCAAAGATGGTTCTGGAAAACAGGTCCCTGGTATAAGCTCCAACATCACCTTTATATTTGGTTTTGATCAGTGAGTAGAAGTCGGGGTGGTATTCTGCAGGAACCTGATCACGGTATAACCTGAGCATTTCAGGTACCACCTTCATGTCTGTAGTCACGCTATATTCATTGTAGAAATCTTCCCATCTAGCTTTCAGCATGGCTGCCAGTGAATCGGCAAGTTCCCTGTTGAGCGGATCATTTTTCATGGCACTGTACAAACCATATGATCTGTATGCAAAACCAATAATCTCAGATCCCGTTAGAAAACATTCATTCACATACTGTATAACGTGCGTGTAGGGTGTACGTTTCTCAACCGCTTCCCGGATCAGGTCAAGTGCTTTACCATATTGGGCCTTTCGTAAGTTATCGGCATTCACCCAATTTGTAAATTCCAGTTCTTCCTGCTGCTTCCTGGCTAAAACCCCGAGACGGTTCAATCCCAGGTTCTGTCCGATCGAATATTTCCAATAATTGGAGGACGATGCAAATTTGGAAGCATATTGGATATTCACCTTTTCATTCGCACGCATATCCCGCTGGAGGATTTCCTGTTTTTGACCCCGGATCTTGATTCGATTTTCGTTGGTTACCGTCATGAGTTCCTTAATTTCCCATGAAGTCATGTATCGGTTAGTTCTTCCCGGGTATCCCATGACCATGGCAAAATCATCCATGTTGCGGTCTTTAAGAGAAACCGGAAGAAAGTGTTTTGGCTTAAGCGGAACATTATCCTTGCTGTATTCCGCAGGTTTTCCATCAGGATCGCTGTATACCCTGAATACACTGAAGTCTCCTGTATGGCGCGGCCACACCCAATTATCGGTGTCGTAACCGAATTTACCTATGGAAGAAGGCGGTGTACCCACAAGCCTTACATCGGTGAAAATTTCGTATACCAGCAGATAGTAATTATTCCCGCCAAAAAAAGATCTTACCCTGGCTTGGTAATGGGTACCATTAACAGCTTCTGCGACGATGGAATCCATCCGTGCAGATGTAAGAGATATCCTGATGTCTTCCGGAACCGAATCTGCGATACCCGACAACACCCGGTCTGTGACGTCTTCAATGCGAACTAGAAAAGTGGCACTCAACTGGGGGTTGGGAAGTTCTTCCTCAAATTTTCCGGCCCAGAAGCCGTCGGCCAGATAGTTATGTTCCGTAGTGCTGTGATTCTGAATGGCATCGTAACCACAATGATGGTTGGTGAGCAGTAACCCGTTTTCAGAAACAATTTCGCCGGTACAACCGCCGCCAAAAATCACAATGGCATCCTTCAGACTGCTGTTGTTGATGCTGTAAATTTGTTCCGCAGTGAGTTTCAATCCCATTGCTTGCATGGTATCGATATTCAGCTTTTCGATCAGCGGCAACAGCCACATTCCTTCATCGGCCTTCAGGCCTGTGTTCAGCAATAACAAAACACCCAGTGTCCAGATTCTCATCTTTTTCATAAATATTTCTCCAGATTTGACCTTATTTACAATTAAAATCACACTCAAGTTGCTGATTCAGCAACGAAAAACTTCTCCGGTGATACGCCGATACGCCGTACCTGGCAATTGCTTCGCGATGCCGGGTAGTCGGGTATCCTTTATTCCGGTCCCATGCATAACATCCAATCTCCTCATGAAGCGTGATCATATGTTCATCTCGCCAGGTTTTTGCAAGAACAGAAGCAGCTGCTATTGAGGCATAAATTCCGTCACCTTTTACTATGCAAGTATAGGGAATATTTTGGAAAGGGAAGAAACGGTTTCCGTCTATCAGGATATGGGATGGTTTGACGGATAGTTGATCCAATGCCTGGTGCATAGCCAGTATGGAAGCCCGCAGGATATTCAGTTCGTCAATTTTCTGATTATCAACCCATGCCACAGCCCAGGCAAGGGCATGATTTTCTATTTCAACCCTGAGTTTTTCCCTGATCCGGGGAGTAAGCTTTTTGGAGTCATTCAGCAGGGGATGATGATAGTCCTCCGGCAGGATAACCGCAGCGGCAAAAACGGGGCCGGCAAGACATCCGCGTCCGGCTTCATCACACCCTGCTTCAGGTATCCCCGGTGTATGAAAACTTTTAAGCTTGCCCATAGTGACGGATTGTGCTTTCAGGATTTGCAAAACTTTCTACTTTTGTAAAGAAAACAATTTTCAACAGCTTTGAAAAGGAAATTTGTCACTAATCTTGCCCTTCTTTTATTACTGAACCTGCTGATCAAGCCCATCTATGCTTTTGGTATTGACGTAGGCGTTCAGAATGCTGTTGGCGCCAGTGAATACGGCAATTACTTTATTCTGCTGAACTTTTCCATTATTTTTCAGATATTGCTCGACCTGGGAATTGAAAATTTCAGCCGGCGTGAAATTGCCCGACACAGCCAGTTGCTTAACAAATACTTTTCCAATATTCTTCCGCTGAAGCTGCTCCTCGGGGTGGTATACTTTATGGTGTGTTCTGCCGCCGGATATTTTATGGGCTGGCAGGCACATGAATTCGGAATCCTGCTGGTGCTTCTGTTTAACCAGTTCCTGGCAAGCTTCATCCTTTACCTGAGAGCCAATTTGGGAGGAATGCACCTGTTCGGTGCTGACAGCATTTTATCGGTAATTGATCGTTTTGTGGTAATCGTCATTTGCGGTTTTCTCTTGCTTGATCCGGTTACCCGAAGTGCCTTCAGGATTGAATGGCTGGTCTTTTCGCAAACGGCTGCCTACCTGATAGGAGCCGGCTTTGCCTTCTCTCTGGTCTTTTCAAAAGCCGACACGGTTAAGTTCCGTTTTGACCTCAGGTATTACAGAAACATATTGCTGAAGACGATGCCTTATGCCTTGCTCATTCTGCTGATGGCCATTTATCTCAGAATTGATTCGGTGATTCTCGGAAAGTTGCTGGATGATGGTAAAGTTCAGGCCGGAATATATGCACAGAGTTTCAGGGTAATTGAAATACTATCCAATTACGGTTATCTGTTCACCCTGATACTGCTGCCAGTATTCTCAAAAATGATAAAACAGGGCGATTCGGTAGAACATCTTACCCGCTTGTCGTTTACTTTACTAATCGTTCCGGCAATCATCATTACCTTCGGCTGTGTAAGTTTCCGGCTGGAAATTATGGACACTCTTTACCAGGAACACATTCAAAGCTCATCCAGAATACTGGGCATTCATGCTTTCAGCTTCCTGGGAATTTGTATTACTTATATTTTTGGAACCCTGCTTACGGCAAACGGAAGTTTGAAGCAGCTTAACACCATGGCTTTCATTGCTGTTATTTTAAACATCACACTGAATATCATATTGATCAAACGTTTCGGTATTATCGGCGCTGCTGTTGCCAATGCCACAACACAACTTTTTACTGCCGCATATCAGATTGCACTTACCAAAAGGATCTTCAGGTATAAATCTGATTTCGGAATGCTTACCAAACTGGCTTTGTTCATCGGGCTGATGTCTGCCGGAAGTATACTGTCGGTTAATCTCCCATTCGCCTGGTATTACTCATTTGGCATTTATATTCTGGGAGGGGGCGTGCTGTCGTTAGCACTGGGACTGATTAAGCTCAGGTCTATCTATGAAATTGTGCTGTATAACCGATGAAAAGCAACACCTTTATAATTATCCTGCCGCGAATCTACTGTTTTGAAAAACCTCAGTTATTCGGTAACTTTGTAACCCGACTGCTTTAATGCATATGAACCTGGTAATCGATATCGGAAACAGCCATATTAAACTGGCCTCTTTTAATTGCCAGGGCGAACTTGTTGAGAATTTCCGGAGGGACAGAAACTCCTTCCCCGAAATCATCAGCATGATTAAAACGATGCCTGCCCAAAAAGCCATTGTTTCTGTCGTTGGCCAACTTGAACCGGAATATCGTGAGATCCTCATGGAAAGCTGCAATGAGCTGATCTTTCTCGACAAAAGCACTCTCCTGCCCATTAAAGTGGTCTATAAAACACCCGAGACTTTAGGCCTTGACCGGATTGCTGCCGCAGCAGGGGCCCATTTGATTTTTCCGGGTTACCACGTGCTGATTGTGGATATGGGAACTGCCATTACCATTGATCTGCTGTCGGACCGGGGAGAATTCCTTGGCGGCAATATTTCACCCGGGATGCAGACCCGCTTCAGGGCATTGCATGATTATACCGCAAAGTTGCCGCTAGTAGCCGCCGATCATACTTACCCGGAATTCGGAACCGATACAAGAACCGCCATTGCAGCCGGAGTTCAGCAGGGAATCATTTACGAGATTGACCAGTATATGGCTGCCTATGAACAACAGTATCCCGGTTGTAAATCAATTATTACCGGTGGAGATGCCGGATTTTTTGTTTCCCGGTTAAAAAGGCCCATATTTGCAAATCCGGAATTGGTGCTTGCCGGACTTAACACTATCCTGGAATTCAATACATCCGGTAGAAAACAATGATGCTTTGCGGAAAGAAACATATAAATGTAATGCTTGTCAGGCTGTTCATCCTGATTGTCATCATCTGTCAAGTGGCCGCCTGCAAAAATGACATTGAAATGGTTAAGGCACTTACCGACGAAATTGAGCTGCCTGATTTATCGGGCTATGATATTGAGCTGACATTCACTGATTCGGGAATGCTCAAAGGCAGGATCACAGCACCTGAAGTGCATCAGTACCTGCGCAGGGAAGAGCCCTATTATGAATTCCCCAAAGGTATGAAAACCGTTTTCTATGATGCATCAGGACGTCCAAAATCATTCATTCAGGCCAGGTATGCTATATATTATGAAAACAAACAATTGTGGGAAGCCAGGAACCAGGTGGTTGCAGAATCCCCTTCAGAAGGGAAAAAACTGGAAACAGAACACATGTTCTGGGATCAGCGCGAGAAAAGAATATATTCCGATAACTTTACCAAAATAACCAATCCTAACGGAGTCTTTAACGGGGAATTTGGTTTCGAAGCACAGGAAGACCTCAGTCGTTGGGAACTGAAGGGTCTGAAGGGAACATTTAATGTTCCCGATCTGCAATCGGAAAATCCGGCGGATCAGTAACAGTCATAAAACATACCATGAACCAGGTTTTAGTAATAATTGCCATGTTGATGCTTGCCGCTTTTTTTGCAGGCATGGAAATTGCATTCCTGGCCTCAAATAAGCTCAGGCTCGAGCTGGAGCGTAAACAGGGAATGCTGTCTTCAAGGATCATTGGCATTTTTCAGGAATATTCAGGACAATATATTGCCACTATTCAACTTGGCAATAACATTGCCATTGTCATTTACGGTATTTTCATTTCACGCTGGCTTGATCCGTTCTTCAGCAGTTTTATCAGCTCGGAAACCGGAGTGATGGCTGTTCAAACACTCTTATCAACCCTGATCGTATTGCTTCTGGCCGAATTTCTACCCAAGGCACTGGTAAGGATCAATCCCAACTTTGCATTGCGATTAATGTCATTTCCGCTTCTTTTGGTTTTCATTCTTCTTTATCCCATAAGTCTGGCCATTCACAGGTTATCAAACTTAATCCTGAAAACGATTGTCAGGACTGATTCAACCAATCAGTATGACCAGATGGTCTTTGGGAAAGTCGACCTGCACCACCTGATTG
>CAYVBH010000127.1:0-10965 GCA_964449015.1 uncultured Bacteroidales bacterium | reverse complement strand
TGTTTTTTATCTGTTAGTTAATTTTTACCAGAAATAAATATAGAATGCAACACAAAACGCTACCACACCTAATGAAGCAATTACATCCCACTTGTTCCAGCTCTGTTTGATGAGTGCCTTATAGTCGCCAGTGAAACTGATAAACTCAATCTGTTTTGCGGTTGGTTTTGGAGTAAAGAATGATACCACAACCATAAACAACATGATGAAGACAAGCAAATAGATCTCAAAGATAAGCCAGTTGGGATGCCAGAACCATTGCGTGGATTCCCATAACCAGCCTGTCATTACGTCAGCACCTGTATTTGTGAAGATGTTGGTAAGCAGACGAACCATACCAATTAAAAAGCCAACGATCAAACCATATTCGCCAGCTTTGGGCGTGATTTTCTTGGAAAATATACCCAACACGAATACTGCAACCATTGCAGGAGCGAGCAGCGATTGAATGCCTTGCAGATAGGAGTATAAACTGCCGAGACTCATCATCACAGGTATCCAAATGATACCAAGTACCACAACAGTAATTGTTGCAATTCGTCCTACCAGAACATACTGAGCTTCAGTTTTGCCTTTGAACATAGGCTTATAAAAGTCTTCTGTATACAGTGTAGCGCAGGAGTTAAAGAATGCAGCCAACGAAGCAACCAATGCGGATATAAAGCCGATGGTAACAATACCTTTCACACCGGCCGGCAAGACAAACTTAACCATTGAGCCAAAGGCTGTATCGGGGTTTTCTAAGGTAAAGCCGCTACCGGAACGCGCTGCCAATGCGGCGGCTATCATACCGGGTATCAGAAACATAAATACAGGTAACAACTTGAAGTAACCGGCTGCGATAGTACCTCTGCGCGCACGTTTCATTACCACATCGCTGGGTTCGCCTTTTCGTTGCCCAAGCACACGTTGAACAATGTGTTGGTCGGTAGCCCAGTACCAAAAGCCGATGATTGAAGCTCCGATAAATACCCAAAAACCGGGATATTCGCCATAGAGCGGGTCACCTTCATTGAAATGGAACATGTGGTTAGTACCATAGGCAACACCATCGGTCCCCACATTGAGTGTTCTGGAAAAGTCAATCATTGCTGCCCAACCTTGAGATATACTGCCGTCGCCGAGTGCTGACAATCCCAGGAAAAGCACAAGGAATGAACCAAGGATAAGTATAGGCGTTTGAATCGCTGATAAGGTCATCACCCCCTTCATACCGCCCATAACAGTAAATAAACCCGTTAACACGATCAGCCCTATAGCCCCATACCAGAAAGGCAAGCCAAGAAGACTTTCCATGAAAATTCCACCGGTAAATGCGGTTACACTTACTTTAGTCAGCACGTATGCTATAAGTGTAATGATAGACAACCAGGAACCCGTACGAGGCGTGTACCGGTTTTTTAAGAAGTCGGGCATGGTGATGATTTTTCCCAACTTAGTGTTCATCAATTGATAGAACGGCACAAAGAGCCAGCCCAAAATAAGAATCATCCATCCCTGCATCTCCCAATGCGCCATACCAACGCCTGCCTTTGCCCCTGTGCCGGCAAGACCTACAAGGTGTTCAGAACCTATATTTGCAGCAAAAATAGCAGCACCAATTATATACCATGGTTCGCCTTTTCCGAAGAGGTAATCTTCACTGTCAGCCCCCTGAAGCTGCTTTTTATGTTTTTGTATCGAACGCCATATGGCCCATATTATGGCCAGGATCCCAACTGCCATTATTGTCCAGTCGAGCCAAATAAATTCTTGTGAGTTCCAATTCATCGATTTAAGCGTTTTAGTTTATTTAGTTGTAAAATTATTATAAAATCCGGGTATGGTGTTTCGTTTGCATTTCATTATTTGACTATTGGCGAAAGACTCAGCTCATCCTCAAGCTGATCGGTATACCTATATAAGAAGGCCCCTTTCTTTGATTCCGATTTATCTTTAATGCCTGTATTCTGCAAAACTCCCAATGAGAGCGTTTTCTTTCTGAAATTTCCGGCATCAATCTCATGCTGAAAAATGGCTTCATAAAGCCTTTTCAGGTTGGTGATGGTGAACGTATCACCCAGCAGTTCCTTGCCTATTAATTCTGAACCTGCCTTTTTCTGTAACCTGAGCAGGGAGTGTTCCACCATTTTGGTATGGTCAAAAACCAGTTCCGGTAGTTTGGATATCGGCCACCAGCAGGCTCCGTGTTCCCGCACCAGTTCATTGTCCTGTTGACTGATCCGGATAAGCGCATAATAGGTAACACTGATCACCCTTCCGGCCGGATCACGATTGATGTCTGAAAAAGCATGTACCTGTTCCTGGTATATATTGCGAAGACCTGTAGTGTTAAACAGGATACGTCGTGCAGCATCCCCCAGGGTTTCGTCATTATCGACAAACCCGCCCAGCAACGACCACTTACCGACAGAGGGCTCGAAACTTCTGGGATACAGCAATACCTTCAACTCATCGTTTTCATAGCTGAAAATTACACAATCAACTGCTACATATTGCCTGGCATATTTGCCGTATGGATTGCTGTTCATAATCCGGATATGGTCCAATAAAAGTAATCGTAAATATAAAAAGTAATTCTTACTTTTAATGCTCCTGAACACAAAAAGTAGCAGTTCTTCGAATAAAAATTATCACATTTCATGTATATGTTGCTCATCATGGCTTCCCCCGATTCTCTCCCGGTCGGTAAAGGAAACCTGATACCCGCATTCTCACAACGTAAATCTGTTCTCACCCGGTACCAGGTTATACTGGCGGCCATCCCAAACAAAGCTGCCAGGTAGTTTTCCGGGAAGTATGATTGAAATATTCCACTTCCCCTTTTCGAGTAAATACTTTACCTCAATCAAACCCTGTGGATGGGGCATTTCACCGGAAGCTTTTTTGAGGGTCCCCAAATGAGGCTCAATTTTCACCCGGGAGAATGCCGGAGCGTCGGTATCGATACCCAGGATGGTGCGGAAAAATTCAATATTGGGACTGGCTCCCCAGGCGTGGCAGTCAGAGCGTGCCGTATTGATCTCCGAATCCTCAGCCCATGTGGTCATTCCCATAGCTATGTTCTCATGCCATTTGCCGAGCCACTTCATGTAATCATTCCCCAGTCCGGCTTTCACCAACGCCCTGTGCAGGTAGTATTTGAAATATATGGAAGCCGGGGCCAGGGAAGTATCAGCCAGTATTTTGATCGCCAGTTGCCCGGCTTCCTCCCCTTTGACAGTATTGGTAAGTATAGCCAGGGTATTGGCATGCTGCGAGAAAAGGTCCTTCTCTGGAGTGTCAGCGAAAAGTCCTTTTTCCTGATCCCGGTATTTTCTTTGTATGGTTTGCATGAGTTGAACGGCACGCTCATTATAGATTTGAGCATAGGCTTCCATGCCCAGGCGACTTTCGAGTGCTGCAGCAGTCTGGTATGCCAGCAACAGTTGGAAATCGAGAACTGCAGAACTGCCCTCTTTACCTGCAGGAGCCACCCCACCCGACCAGCCTTTCCGTTTCTCCACCCAGTCGGTAAAGTTCCAATATGGCACATTCCTGAGTGAACCGTCTGCCTGCTGGTACCGGTTGAAGAAATCAAGAATCTGCCGGGTTCCCGGTATTTTGTCCATGACAAATGCGCTGTCGGGTCGGTACATATAGTAGTCATGAAGCATACCGATGTACCACAGCGAAAAAGTAGGAATGAGCTGAGGAGAAAATGAAGGGTGACGGCTCAGTGTGATGCCTTCTGCAATGCGTGAATGGTCCATCTGGTTAAGGGCATTCCGCACCAACCGGTCGTCACCACTGTAATAGATACTTATCATGGCCTGAATGCGCGTGTCACCTATGTACTGTAATTGCTCGTAATACGGACAGTCCATATATGTTTCCATGGCACATAACCTGGCGGTTCGCCAACCGATATCCATGATCTTCTGCAATCCCGGATCGTCTGATTCAAATCTGGCGTTCATCTTAAACGGGTACCCGGTGAAGGTTCCGTAAAAGTCGTCGATCATCAGCGGATCGTCCTGAGTATCGATAGTAAGAAGTACATATCTGTATGTCCGCCAGTGGAGCGGTGTGAATTCCTGGTGGCGTGTGCCATCTGAGATCAGGCTATCCCTTCGGCCCAGGAAGATTTTATCTTTGATTTCATTGCGGTTGCCTTTGCCTGCAATATGACTCCGGCCCATATAACCACCGGAAGGATTTCCGTAAGTTGTCGAGCCGGCCGGGACAAATAACGCTTCAGCGTATTTGATCGAGATGGACGCATCTTTGCCGTTGCTGAACAGGAATGTCGGATAGGCATTGGTAAGATAACCCTGGTCAAGCAAAATGGTGGCATGTGTATGTGACGAAACGGGAAAGGGTACTGCTTCAGCGGGAAATCCGGGAGGCACCTGGGCATCATGTACTTCGCGTGTACTTTTTAAACGTTGGACGGAAAGTTCCATTTGGGGGATTGCAGAGGGCACCAGCATCCATCCGAAGGCATCGCGCAATCCTTTTGGAGATCCTCCTGCCCAATAGGCCGGATTTGCGTTTTTCCAGGATTCATCGTTAAAAGAAGCCCTGTTCCATCCGGTCATGTGTTTTTTCATGTCGATGCATTCCCCCGTACCTGCTACAAAGTAACCAATTACCTCGGGCGAAGGCAAAGGCCGGTAACTATTATCGCGCATGCATTTCCAGCTTTCATCCGTGTTCACCAGGAATTCATCGGGAGTATTGCCCTGTAGAATGAACCCGGTTCGCCATGAAATCTGGGCTTCGGGCCGCAGGGAACCTTCATTCCATACCCGCGCAGCTACAATGTTGGTTCCCGGAACAAGATATGGGGTGAGATCAACGGTTTCATAATTCCAGTAATACATATCGCCTCGTGCCGGTCCGGTTGAAACGAGTTTTTCATTCACATACAGTTTATATCGGTTATCGGCAGAAACGTGAACAATAAAAGAGTCCGGCATAGATTTCAGAGAAAATGTTTTTCTGAAAAGGTAAACGCCATAAGCGCCGGTGGGCTCACCGGGTACGGCAATCCATTTGGCAGGCCATTGGTGCTTCAGAATTGAAAAATCAACAGATTGGGCATTCACCAACATGGGCATCCCAAACAGGCAGATGAAAAGCCACAAGGCAAGGAAACAGGATTTTTTCATGTTTCTGTATTTATTTTTCATTTTGTAAACTTTCCTGGTTTTCAGTCAGCAGATGCTGATTTTTCGATCTGTACTTCATAAATAGTACCAGTGTGAGTAGGGAAAAAATCATCAGAAAGCCTCCCATCGCCGCAAGGCCGGTGCCCAGGCTGTAATGATCTGTCAACCAGCCCGCCATTGGTGCAAAAAGCGAGAAGAAAACCCGGATGGTGAGATCGCGGAGCGACATAACAGTGGCCCTGACTTCGGTTTCTGTACGCTGATTGACATAATCTTTAAGCACTGGGGTGGCAATTCCTCTTAGAAAATAAAACACCAACAGCACGGGTATGATGGCAAAGTTCGGAACAATTCCTGAAAGAATCATGAGCAAAGGAATACAGAAAGCGATTAATTTCAGTGTCCGCAATTCCCCAAGTCTCGCTTCTATGCGGTGAGCCAGCACCGATGAACCTCCGGTTACCAGGTTGAGCCCTGTCCACGCCACCCCAAATAAAGCCAGAGGCATTAACATTTTTTCAAAAAGTGGCTGTGCAAACCAGGCCATCAGTAAAGTAGCAGCACCTATGATGGATGAAAAAAGCAGGTTAAAACGCAGGTCTTTTTCATAGCGGATGATTTTAGCAAGAACTGCAGTGACTTGCTTCATCCGGTCATGAGTTCTTTTCGGGCGCGGTATATTAGGCTCCACAAGGGCAAGAGAAGCCGGAATCGCCGATGTGGCAATAACAGCCTGCACATAAAAGGGCAGACGCAGGCTGATCAGCGCCAACCCACCTCCTGCAATGCCTGCAAAAGCTTCTGAAAAGTTACCAACCGAGGCATTGATTCCTTCAAAGCGTGCATATTGTTTCTGCCTTTGCGAAGAAGCCAATGTATCAAACAGCATGGCCGAATCCGCACCGGAAATGAAACTCTGACCTGCGCCCAGCGCAATCTCAGCAACCAGAAAACCTGCATAAGAATGGGTCAATGAATATACAAAATATCCGGCAGCACCCAGGAAAGAGCCCGTTACCAGCATGTTTTTACGCCCGAGCACATCAGAAAAATAACCACTGGGCAACTCAAGCGCAATGATGGTGATGGCATAAACCGACTTCAGGGTCATGATGGAAGTAATGCTCAAACCATTGTCCTGGTAAAAAGGAACGATGATCGGCATGATCACCGAAAACCACTTGGAGAATTTAATTACATTCAGTTTGAATAGATTGCCCCGAATATGTGGAGGCAGTGTAGTATATATCATCTACTCCGCAGTTTTGCTCTGTTTGCAAATATACGGAAGAAATGCTGAAAGAATTTCAGGCCGTTCTGACAACACCGGGTTTCATATCGGTCAGTTCTTCAATGCTGACAAACTTCGGCATACCAACAGGAATTCAGTTAACACAGAAAAAATAAAAAACAGAAATCAGCAAGTAATATGAAAACTATAAATATATTTAGTGCCTGATTGATCATCTCTTTTTCAGGCATGTTCACTGTTCCCAAAATAGCCATTGCAATCTTTCTGCTCTTTTCATCCACCTGCATCCTGGAAGGCCAAAGCATCAGCATGCCGGAAGAATATACAACCGTACAACTCCTGGAGGAAACAGAGAGACAATTAGGTCTTGACGATCTGTTGGTAAATGGAAAGAACTACCGTCCCGAAAAGATTGGAGCCAATGGCAATCCTAATTTTGAATGGAACGAAAGCAACGGAGCACGTTTATTCATCAAAGGACAATGTTTTGATCGTGTTGATCTCACCTACGACATAGCCTCTGATCAGCTTGTCCTCAACCAGCCTTTGAACCAGGATATTGTCCGTCAGGTGTTGTTGCATCCTGAATTCATCGATTCCTTTTACATGGGGAATTTATTGTTCATTAACCCGGGAAAGACACTGGCCGGCACTGGTGCATCGGGGTACTTCGAGCAGGTAGCTTGTGGTAAAGTGTTATTCCTGAAGAAGTATAAGAAGACGTTCATAAAAATATACGATTCATCTGACAAGGGTAAATACTCACCCCAAACCAAGACTTACTATCTGATGGACGAAGGAAAACTGATCAGTGTGAACACCCGGAGAGCATTCCTGTCGTTTTACAAAGTTTATAAAAGGAATGTACGGGAGTTCATGCGGCACAATAAAATTGCATACAGGAAAGCCAGTAATGAAGAGCTTAAGAAATTGATGACCTATTGCCATGCATTATCCAAAGAAAATTTATAATTGGCTATCGGCTTTAGGTCTGCAAATACTACTTCTGTCGGGACTATCCGCGCAGCAAGTTGAGATACCCTGGAATGAAAGCTATAATCACCTGACCTGGTCGGATTTCATCAGCCATATTGAGAATCAATATTCGGTGCGCTTTTTTTACGACACAGATAGTCTGCCCGACTTTAAAATGAATGTTACCGGCCGTGTCCCAGGTTTTATCAACCAGCTGAACGGGATACTCCAACCTTATGGGCATGCTGCAACCATGGATCAGGATGGTAATATATTTATCACCCGGAACTTGAAAATCAGAACCACCATACCGCATGATTTCTTTAAAAAGCCGGATATTATATCATCATCTGACAATTTGCAGATGGCTGATGCAAAAAATCACCGTGGGGCCCTGATGTCAACAAACCATGCCTACGCAGAACAGCGCATTACGATTGGAAAATTAACCAATGATAATCGCCCGAGGGCCACCATCTCGGGATATGTGAAGAGTGTTAATGACAATACCCCCATAATTGGTGTGATCATCAGGATTGACGGAACAAGTTCAGCCATAATGACTGATGTCTCCGGATTCTATTCGCTTAACGTTGCGAAGGGAAACCAGTTGTTAATAGCCGGGAGTCTCGAAACCAAGGAAAAGAAAGTCAACCTGAAGGTACTGTCTGACGGGAGGCTCGATCTCACCCTGGAGCCCAGGCTCGTTTCGCTTAACGCCGTTGTCATCAGTGCTGATAAGAACCAGATTGTAAAAAGTGTGCAAATGGGATATCAGCGGCTGACAGCCAGGGATATGAAAGAAATACCGCTGGTGATGGGCGAACAGGATGTAATTAAAGTAAGTTTGCTGCTTCCGGGGATTCAATCTGTCGGGGAAGGCAGTGCCGGCGTAAATGTGCGTGGCAGTCCAACCGATGAAAACTTATTCATCATTAATGACATCCCTGTTTACAATTCATCTCACCTGCTGGGTTTCTTCTCAACCTTTAATCCGGATGCAATAAAGGATTTTACACTGTATAAAAGCAATATTCCGGCAAATTTTGGAGGACGATTGGCATCGGTATTTGATATCAAAACCAAACAGGGAAACCAGAACAACTTCACTGCGAATGGCGGTATCAGTCCGGTTACTGCAAAACTTACCGTAGAAGGCCCGATTCTTAAGAAACGAAGCAGTTACATGATTGGCCTGAGATCGACATATTCCGACTGGATCCTGAAACGGATAGATGATCCTGACATCAGCAACAGCGATGCACAGTTTGCAGATGTCGTCACAGATTTCTCCTTTGATCTGAATAAGAACAACGGCATCCGCTTTTCTTCCTATCATAGTTTTGACAGGATCAATATCATTGAAAAAAACAAGTACGATTATGCCAATAATGGTGCATCCCTGTCATGGAATCACCTGATTCAGGAAAAGAATAACTTTAATGTTTCGTTGGTTTACAGCCGGTATGATTTCACCGAGAGAAACGCGGAAATCAATATTGCATCGTATAAAGACGACTTTAGCCTGGAACATGGTGAGCTTAAGGCATATCTGACATTGAGACCACACAATAAACACACAGTTACTGCCGGGTTTAATTCCGTTCTTTACCTGATCCATCAGGGTGACATTGCCCCCCTAAACAGCGAATCTCTTGTGAATTCGCTTCACCTGGAGAATGAAAAAGCTGTAGAATCGGGCCTGTTCATTGCAGATGAATGGAATGCATCGCCCAAGTTAACAATCGTTGGGGGAATCAGGTATAATCATTATGCCTATCTGGGTCCGCAACAGGTAAAAACGTATGCTCCCGGTGTTGAGAAGTCTTTCAAAAGTATAATTGATACCTCTAATTATACCAACAACCAGGTTATTAAAACTTATGGTGCACCGGACGTTAGGTTTGCCGTACGTTACCTGATTCGCGATAATCTTTCCGTTAAAGCCGGTTTCAACCAGCTGAAGCAGTATCTCTTCATGCTGTCGAACACCATTGCCGTTTCACCCACCGATAAATGGAAACTCTGTGATTATCATATCAAACCCATGACGGGCAACCAATATTCGATTGGTATTTACCAGACTATTCTGAACGGGAAGATGGATATTTCTGCAGAAGCATACTATAAGGATGTCAGAAATCTGGTTGAATATAAAAATGGTGCAAACCTGGTTGTGAATGAGTTACCGGAGACGGACGTGGTGCAGGGAGACTTAAAAACATACGGAGTTGAACTCATGATCAACAAGCCAAAAGGAAGATTCAATGGCTGGTTGAATTATACCTATGCCAGAACATTTGTTACCATTAACGGCCCTTTGCAGGAAGAACGGATTAACAATGGCAAATCCTATCCGTCTAATTATGATAAGCCACATGCCCTGAACCTGGTGGCCAACTACAAGTTATCAAGGCGCTTCAGTGTTTCCTCCAATTTGGTTTATTCAACCGGCCGTCCCATTACGTATCCGGTAGGCTTCTATTATCAGAATGACATAAAGATCCCTTTGTATTCCAGGAGGAACGAGTACAGGGTTCCGGATTACTTCAGGGTAGATCTCTCCGTGAAACTGGAGGGGAATCTCGTTTCAAAGAAGTTTGCTCATGGCACCTGGATCTTTTCTGTATATAACCTGACCGGCAGAAGAAATGCTTACTCTGTTTTCTTCCGGTCCGAGGAAAATGTTTTACGCGGTTACAAATTATCCGTCTTTGGAGTTCCGATGGTATCATTGACTTACAGCTTTAAACTGGGCAATTATGCGAATTAGAACATTGCTGTATATTCTTGTTGCAACGATCCTCGGATCATGTCTCGACCCCTATTACCCCGAGATCAATGACTACCTCGATTTACCGGTTGTGGAAGGCAGCATTACCAATGGCCCCGGGCCCTATATTGTCAAACTGTCTCGGTCTGTTGCACTGGATAACATGAAATCAAAACCAATACGCGGGGCCATTGTAACAATTTCAGATGACACCGGTATACAGGAGACCCTTTGGGAATCAGCACCCGGCACATATTCTACAAGTGTGACAGGGATAAAGGGTGTGACAGGAAGAAGTTACAGGCTTACCATTGAAACTGACGGGAAAACCTACCAATCGAATTATGAAACATTGAAGGAACCCGTTGATATCGATTCGGTATATACCAGGCTTGAGAAAAAGGTTATTGAAGAAGGTACAGTGCAAGGTCTTCAGTTTTATGTCAGCACAAAGGACATGCCTGATAAAAACACACAGTTGTTATGGACCTACCAGGAAACCTATAAATTCAGGTCTGATCTAAGACTTGATTACATCTTTTACTCAAGAGACAGCATGGTGAATAATGAGAGTGATTCCGGATCCATGTGCTGGCAAACGGTTCAGGGATACGAAACATTCTCCTTCTCCGATATAAACCACACTGGCACCAGGCTTGCAAATTTTCCGCTTCATTACATCGATGGTTTGACCAATAAGCTATCCGTAAGATACAGTGTATTGGTTTATCAGTATACCATTTCCGAATCCGCATACCATTACTGGAATGAAATAGAGAAACTGCATGAAGAATCCGGTTCATTATATACAC
>CAYVBH010000126.1:0-11031 GCA_964449015.1 uncultured Bacteroidales bacterium | reverse complement strand
GAGAACTATTGAAAGAGACCATCGAGCACATTGATATCAAATCATTCGATGCCACCCCGATTATTGATTCGATGAGAAAGATGTCTTTTTCATCGCGTGATACTGCCAATGCTGCTGATATTCTCCTGAAGATGGTGAAGGACAAAGAGTGCACCAACATACTCACGCTTGCAGGCAGTACAAGTGCCGGAGGCTGTATGCAGGTATATGTCGACATGGTGAAGAATCACATGATTGATGTAATTGTAGCTACCGGCGCCAGCATTATCGATATGGACTTTTTCGAAGCCATCGGGTTCAAACATTATGTGGGTCGCACAGATGTCCCGGATAAAAAGCTCAGGGAGTATTACATCGACAGAATTTATGATACGTTCATTGATGAGGATGACCTCCAGTTATGCGACGGAACCATCAAGCTGGTTGCCGATTCACTTCAGCGCCGGCCCTATTCCTCTCGTGAATTCATCTGGGAACTAGGCAAATATCTGGTGAAAAACTCCGTGAAGAAAGACTCATTGATCCAGGCTTGCTATGAAAATGGTGTTCCCATTTTCTGCCCTGCTTTTTCCGACAGCAGTGCCGGATTCGGACTGGTCAAGCACCAGTGGGAAAACCCCGATAAGCATGTGACCATTGACTCTGTTCGTGATTTCAGGGAACTGACCATGATCAAAATGGAAGCAGAAATTTCCGGCCTGTTTATGATTGGCGGAGGTGTTCCTAAAAATTTCGCGCAGGATACCGTGGTTTGTGCTGAGATTTTAGGAAAATCAGTGCCCATGCACAAATATGCAGTACAAATCACAGTTGCGGACGTTCGCGACGGAGCCTGTTCTTCTTCCACACTCCAGGAGGCTTCCTCTTGGGGCAAGGTGGATACCAAATATGAACAGATGGTTTATGCTGAGGCTACCACAGTACTTCCGTTGATTGCTTCCTATGTTTACCACAGCAGGGCATGGGAAAAAAGAAAACCAAAGGAGTGGAGCAAGCTGTTCCAGAAGTAGCTGGTTGAAGGAAGAACCAAGAACCAAGAAGCAAGAACCAAGAACCAAGATCCAAGATACAAGATCCTATTTCGTAGTTCGGCTCAGGCTTTGTCTGAGCCGTTTTTATTTATCAGGCTGTGCCTGATGTTGCCTATTTAAACAATCCCCGAATAGATTCCAAAAAACAACAATGTTTTATGAAATACTTAATTTGATAACGTTTTCAATATGTGTTCGAATTCAGGAATAAATTGTTCCTCCTGAAGCTTAACCAATTCAGTTAACGGATACTTTTTGGCAATTTCTTTTACCATGAGGTATCCCATATAGTATCCTGCTGTTTTGGGGATTATGGAGTCCTTTGACGAAGTCCAGAAATACTTCTCAATCATTTTTTTATCGGTGGAAAACAAGTTTCCGGCCAGGTCACAGGCAATATTCTGAATTACCTGATTTGTTTTCTGAGGAAGGCTGTCAATCATAAATACTTCAATTTCCCTGGCATCCGGATTTAAAACTGAACTGATATATACAGCCAGTCCCTCTCTCCAAAGAAAGTTGTAAATGGCATCTTTTGCGTATTTCTCATGCTGTATGGGGGTATAATACTGTGCATGGTAAATATGTGCCAGTTCATGCTGGAAAAAAGGGTTGAAATTCACAAAGTTGAAATGCTTTGCCATCTGATCTACACCAAACATCAATACAGTTTTATTCTGTATTGTAACCGGACCACCTGCACGTATTCCCAGGCTGTGCAATATACAAACATCGAAATCAGGCCTGAAATCAGGAAAGGTTTTTTGAAATTCAGATAATGAGGAATCAAACTGAGCTTGCAGAACTCCACTTAATTCTATAAATTTTTGTTCAATATTTCTGAACTCATCCACATACCTGAGCAACCAGTTTTCAGGTACCTGTCCGATCCATTTTATGTCATTGTAAAGGCTTTCGTAAATCAATGGAGCTTTATCATATACCTCCATTTTGAAACATTTGATTTTTTGTTCATCCGACGAATCTTTTGATAATGAATAATAGTTCAGAAAATCATCCGTCAGATAAGTAACCTTTAACTGACTCTTTGCATGGAATGGGAGGAATAGCAGGATTGCATAAATCAGCAGAATTTCCTTTTTTTTCATGATAAGAGATTTAATGTTTCGACAAGCAAATCGTATTTTCAAAAGTATTTTTTTTCTTCATATGGTTTCGAAAAAACAAGATATGATTTTACCTCTGCAGGGTCACCATTCACCGATCTGTTTTCAGTTCACGAATAATGTCCTCACTGGTCTTTACTTCAACACAACCTTTTGTTGGGATCAAATGTTCCCAGAACATATTGTGGTGTCTGATGATGCTTTCTGCATTTATAAACTACCTGCTGAAAGTGGTGTGGTCGTCTTTGATGACAATTACTTTGTAATTTTTTAATTTTAAGTTGTTCATCATTCAAAATCCATAAAAAATTCAGGTTCCTTACGAACTGTGAACCCCATGCATCGTATAGCTGCATCCTTCATCAAGCCAGGCTTTACAGATCTTGCTTGTTGAGGGCAGTTTTTAATACAGGCACAACACAACGTGCACTTATCCTTGTCGATGCCTGCACTGTTGTTGTAATCAATAGCACCAACCGGACACCCTTCAGCACACAGATGACATTGTACACATTGATCGTTTACAGCAATGAAATCAACATGCCACAGATCGGTAATACCTCCATAAGGAACGGAGCCCGGAACTGTCAAGTCCGTGATATGTCCGGTTGACCGGATCTTTCCCAAGAGATTTTTTATTTGGTCTCCGAAAATTATGGCTTTCTGGATATCCATTGTATCAGGTCGACCCACCGAACTTGGTGTTTCGGGTCCCGAGAAGGAGTGTTCGCCAATAAAAGCTGCACCGGCAATTGGTTTGCATCCACAATCAGTAAGTATATCCTTTAATTCAAGAAGGGCGTTGTCATAAGCGCGATTTCCATAAACAACCACGCAAATTGCAGGAGTATGAAATGCCCTGATTGATTTCAGCCAGTTTGAAAGGATTCCGGGTATCCGGCCCATATAAACGGGAACTGCTACGAGAAGCAATTCATTATCGTCTGTTTGCAAGTTTTGCTGACGGGCTGAGGGTTTTGTAATATCAACAAATTCAATTCCATCCATATTCATACCACCGGCGATATTTTGGATGATCTTCCTGGTTGTACCTGTAGGCGAAAAGTACGCCATCTTTATCCGTTTTATTTCCATCTTCAAATCCTCCTGTTACCAGTTTTTCATATGTTCATAAAACGTTACCTGAAGGCTGCCGGAAACTATGAGTGGTGCAATTTCATCAAACAGTTTCTGTTCACGAAGTTTGGCCCCTATTTCCTGCAGTTTCTGAAAGTTTTCCATGTGGTATATAAAATACCATGTTTGGCTGTCAAGCGCTTTCACAAGCTCACAATCAATAAATCCATCCTGTTTTTGCAGAAAGAAATTGATCACATCTGCCCAGGAGATTAATTGTTCTTTTGTTGTTGTCTGTAATGCATCAAATTTTACAAACTCTGTAATCATGTTGGTCTTCATAACTATCTTTTTTAGAATTATGAAGACAATATTACAGCCGGCAATTCCTCAAAAATAGTATAAAAACGACAACTAGGTGAGTTTTCCAATCTGCAGTAATGAATTGCTTTCCCGGATAAAGTGTTTCGGAGTATTGCCGGTAAATCGTTTGAATTCCTTAATAAAATGTGTCTGGTCGAAATACTCGTTATCATAAGCCAGATCTGACAATTTTGAGAATTCGGTATCCAGCAGTTGGTTCATGCTTTCATGGAACCTGTTAAGCGTATAGTAAGTATTGGCCGACAAGCCTACATATTTCATAAACAGACGTTCCAACTGTTTCATATCAATATGGTTCCGGCTGCAAAATTCAGTTAATCCCAGAGATTTCTCATTCAGCAGGTCATGAAACAACAGCCGGAAATTTTGAGGGGGTTGACAGGAGTCCTTGAGCAGCGTTAGTAATTCATTTTCTAAAATGGCCAGTTTACCTGTTATTTCAGGAGTTTCCTGAAGTAGTTCGATTATGTTTTCCGCTATTTTTATTCCTGTTTCATGTACACCGAGGATTTGGTTTCTGAATTCAGAAAGTGGAATTTTAAGGAAAGGATAAACACCATCGGGTTCAAAACATATACCCAGTGTATGCACCAATCCGTTCAACTTCAGATGCGCATTTGTAAACTGATTTTGCAAACCGGAAAAATAAACAGATTCTAACTTTCTTTCGATGCTGCCAGAACAAATATAATGAGGAGTATTGCACAAATTGAGCCTCATATTGATATTCCGCTGAGGGATTATTTTGTGATGGAGATCTGCATGTTCTATCCGTAGTTCCCAAAAAAAACGGATATACCTCCTAAGTAAGGGATTCTGAACCTGATATCGGATTATGTGATGCTGCATTAAAGGATATTTGTTATTTTATTTTTCTTCTGAATTCCACTAATCAGCTATCCTGGCTGGTAACGGGTTCACGCAGGGTCCGGATTTTGGTCATTTAATCACCACTCCCGGCTGTTTTTATGAGATATGTAGTTGGTCTTATAGCAATTTGAAGCATCCGGCAATGCAATTTCCAACCAGGCACTTTTCCGTGATCTAAAGAACTTTCCTGGAGTAAATGTAATAAAAAGAGGGCGTGGTTGTTCTCATGTTAAGGCATATGTTTATGAATCTTTAAAGTCAATAATTTGAGAAAAGTGATGATGCAGGCGTATTGCAGCTAATATAAGAAAAACTTACATTCTTTATATTTGATATGTTTTGCAGCAGGCAGGCGGCAGAGAGATGGCCGGGCAGGTACGGCATTAGGTAGTTGAAAACAATTTTGGTATGATTTTTGATTTCCTCTGCAACTGAAGAATTCCTAAGAGGGAGCATCATAATTAGATCGAAAAATGAAAAAGATTTTCTATAGAAAAATGAGTCTTACACTTTCATTTGCAATTACCAAAACCACTCCTGCTGCACTTTTACGCAGGCAATTTGCCTTTTTCTGTCTTCCGCAATGAAATATTGTATTGATCCAAAGGTGGTGTGAAATGCTATCAGCCTTTACCGGTGCGACTTTCTGAAGAGAGCCGGCAAGTTGAAATGGTTCATAAAACGTTAGCAACTTTTTTTTTCTGCTGCGTATAACGTTCAAAAATGAATTATCATTAACAATGAAATCTTAAGGCAGTTGTTGGCCTTAACATTATTAATAGGTATAAGTTAAACTTTAAATAATACAAGTCACTTTAACGAAAAATGAACGAGAAACTTATTGAGGAATGCATCTCTGCAGAAGGTGAAGTCCCGCTTGTGGTCCCGGACAACCTTATAATGTCCGGTTATTTGAAAAACAGTCTTACAAAAAACAAGCATCTCGAATTCTCAACAATCAGCCCGAACACAAGAAAGTTCATCAACAGACATTTCCCCGGTGTCAGCGATGAGCAATGGAATTCATGGAGATGGCAGATTAAAAACAGCTATACATCTTTCAGCCAGTTAAACCAGATTATCGATTTCCGTAGGGTTATCGATGATCAATCGATTCTTGAAAACGATAAACTTCCGTTACGGATTACGCCCTATTATGCAAGCCTGATAGAAGGCGCAGGCGCCGATCATCCGATCGTAAAAGGTGTTGTGCCCAGCATTAAGGAATTATACCGGTCTCATGGTGAGGCTTCAGATCCGTTGCATGAAGAAAACTGTTCGCCTGTCCCAAATATTGTGCACCGTTACCCTGACAGGGTGCTGTTCCTGGCAACCGGTTTTTGCTCAACCTATTGCCGCTATTGCACGCGTTCACACATGGTTGCCAAAGATAAAATGCATTATGGGAAAGCTGCATGGCAGCCTGGTCTTGAATATATCAGAAACAACAAAGCCGTAAGGGATGTGTTGATATCGGGAGGTGACCCGCTGACCATGCCTGAAGCACACCTGGAATACCTGCTGGAGAGTTTGCGTGCGATTCCCCATGTTGAAATTATACGAATAGGGACCAAGGTGCCTGTGGTATTGCCGCAACGCGTAACCACCAGTTTTGTCAATATGCTGCGCCGGTACCATCCTTTGTTTATGAGCATCCATTTCATGCATCCACTGGAGCTGACACCGGAGGTTTATGAAGCATGCAGCAGGCTGGCCAATGCCGGAATTCCCCTGGGAAGCCAGACCGTATTGCTCAAAGGCATCAACGATTCTGTTCCGGTTATGACAAAGCTGATGCAGGGATTGCTTAAAAACCGCGTAAGACCCTATTATATTTACCAATGCGATCCTATTCTGGGCTCGGGACATTTCCGCACTTCGGTTCAGGCTGGCCTCGACATCATTCGGGGTATGCGCGGATTCACCAGTGGTTATGCCATACCTCATTTTGTAATTGACGCCCCCGGCGGAGGCGGCAAGATTCCGCTGTTGCCGGAATATGCCATGGGTCATGAAGGAGATAACCTGGTTATGCAGAATTATGAAGGCAAGCGTTTTTGTTATCCCGATGTGGTCGATACTGCGGACTGAAATGGTTTTTAACTGATCAGCAGCGATCCCCAACGGGATCGCTTTTAATTTCTGTATCTATCTCATTTGCTTTCAACGTGAATCAGAACAAATTTTAGTAATTAATGATGGAAATAGGACTGACCTACGATCTGCGTACCGATTACCTGAATGAGGGCTATAGTCTTGAAGAAACAGCCGAATTTGATAAGGAAGAAACCATTGAAGGAATAGAAAATGCACTGCACAGTATGGGATACCGCACAATCAGGATCGGTCATTCCCGGAAACTGATGGCTGAGTTACTGGCAGGAAAACGCTGGGATCTGGTTTTTAATATATGTGAAGGAATGTACGGCGACAGCCGTGAATCTCTTATTCCGGCTCTTCTTGATGCCTACCGTATACCCTATGTCTTTTCGGGGGCGGTAACCCTGGGTATTTCATTGAATAAAGCATTTGCGAAAAGAATAATCAGGGACGCCGGTATCAATACCCCGCCGTTTATGGTGGTTAACCAAGCTGATGAGGTTAAGAATTGTCAGCTTGCCTTTCCTTTGTTTGCCAAACCTGTTGCAGAAGGAACGGGCAAAGGAATTGAAGACCGCTCAGTGATTCAGGATGCCGGACAGCTCGCCGATAGGTGCAATTATCTTCTGAACAAATTCAACCAGCCGGTACTTGTTGAAGAGTACCTGCCGGGTCGTGAATTTACAGCAGGTGTGGTTGGCAACGGTGCTGATGCCCGTATTGTGGGAGCTATGGAAGTAATTTACGGCAAGGGTGTCGGCGATGTCTATTCGTATTTCAATAAGGAAAATTATGAAGGGCGGATTCATTATGAACCGGTTACCGGAGAGTGGCTTAAACAGTGTGAAGACATTGCAATCAGGGCATGGAATGCACTGGATGCAAACGATGGAGGCAGGGTAGACCTCCGCGTCGACAGGTATGGCAAAATGAGCTTTATTGAAATCAACCCACTGGCCGGATTGAACCCGGTTCATTCTGATCTGCCGATTCTATGCCGTATGAATGGCATTGAATACAATCAGCTGGTTGGCATGATTATGGATGCAGCTCTTAAAAGGATCAATGTTTCATATGGAAAATAAAAAGGTCGTTATTCTTCATAATGCGGTTTACGGGAGCAGCAACCCTGATGAAGCGGATGTACTGCATCAGGTGGATCTGGTTTCGAAAGCACTGTCTGCGTTGGGGTACCTGCCTGAAGCATTTCCTTTGCAGAATGATCTTTTTCATGACCTCGAAGCGGTAAAGGAATGTAACCCCCTTTTTGTATTCAACCTGGTGGAATCGGTATTTCATAAGGGTGAATTACTGTATATGGGACCAGCTTTGCTGAATGCAATGAAAATACCATATACCGGGGTTCCGGTTGAAGGATTGTTCTTAACCACTAATAAAGTGCTTACAAAAAAAATCCTGGCTTCTAATAATATTCCTACTCCGGGTTTTTTCGCCCCAGGTGAAGTGGATAGGTTGAAGCCGGGCACATCATACCTGCTCAAACCGGTAAGCGAAGACGGTTCTGTAGGACTGGATGAAGATGCAGTTTTTACTGCCGGAAATACCACCATGACTGAAAAGATCAGCCGGCTTCCATCATCGCATTATTTTATCGAAGAATACATTGAAGGACGTGAGTTCAACATCAGCATTCTGGGAGGTAAGGGAAGGAGAGACATACTGCCTCCTGCAGAAATGCTTTTTCATGGTTACCCCGAAGGGAAGCCCCGCATTTTGGGATATAAATCCAAATGGGACGAATCATCGGCAGAATATAAAAACACCACCCGCGCATTTGGTACTTTGTCGCAGCAGTCATCTTTGCACCGTGAACTAATTCGGTTGACAGAAGCCTGCTGGGAATGTTTTGACCTGAAAGGTTTCGCAAGGGTTGATTTCCGGGTTGATCAAAATGATCATCCTTTTGTAATTGAAATCAACGGGAATCCCTGTATCTCTCCCGACAGTGGTTTTATTGCGGCTGCTAGCCAGGCTGGATTCTCCGGTACTGATGTAATCGCAAGAATAATTGAAGAATTAACATAACAGAAACTGACCAAAAAAGAATGTATGATTACATTTCGGGAGCAACTCTTACCTGAAGACATCCGGAAAATAGGTGAGGTGCTGGAATCAAGCGGCTTCTTCCATTCTTATGAAATTGATGTAGCCAGGGAATTGGCAGCATTAAACATTGAAAAGGGAGCAGTTACTTCCGGATACCATTTTATAATTGCCCACGAAGCAGATACCATGCTTGGTTATTGCTGCTATGGACCGAATCCATGCACCGAATCAAGTTATGACTTGTACTGGATCGGTGTGCATAAAGACCATATGAAAAGGGGGCTGGGCCGGCAACTGATGAATAGGGCCGAACAAGCCGTTGTGAAACTTGGAGGAACCATCATCTGGGTGGAAACATCGGGGCGGGCAATCTATGAATCAACCCGGAAGTTCTATCTTGCACTTGATTATGAAAAAGTGGCTGCATTGCCCGATTTTTATGCCCCAGGTGATGACAAGATTGTGTTCATGAAAAGAGTTGGGTGAACAGGTTGATGCTTTTGTTCATCAAATCTGCTTCTCGTAGCAAACAAACGGAATCTTCTGGTAGGTTGTCTGAAAAGAAGCAATTTCTTTAAACGATTGTTTTTCGTATAATTGCCGGACATGATCACTGGGTTTGAAAACATCCAGCCTGATACAATCAAAGCCCTTTTCTTCTGCCAGTTTTTGTGAGAATTCAATCATCAGTTTGGCGATTCCCATTCCCTGCCATCTGGGATGTACGGCCATATGCTGGAGATAAAGCGGCTTGCGGTTTTTCGACGGAAGATTCAATTGGCTGTAATCTTCAGGTTCGTTGGCATTCAGGGTAACCATTCCCTTGCATACGCCCTTTTCCTTTACCAGATAGATGGAACCTGCATCAAGATCCTTTTGTATCGTGTCTGCTCCGGGGTAAGCACTGTTCCAGTGTTTCATCCCTTTTGCATTCATGTCGAGTATGCAAATTTTCAACAGGTATAAAATTTCAATAAGATCAGTCGGCTTGGCCTGAATAATTTCCATCTGGATCTAATTTCTCATGTCTGTAAATAAACCTTGAGGACAAATATAAATAATAATAAAAGACGATAATTGGTGTTATAATTATGCTTTTGAATAATCTGCTATTTTTACATAAAAATAATCAGTTTTTTTAAATTTAGAATATCTTTTTCAGATTCATTTGTAAGTTCCATTAACAGGCATTCATACCAGCTTCGATCATGTCATGCATCCATGTTTTTCTGCCGAGATCAATTCACTCAATATGCTGTATTCCTGTATTGCTAATGCTTACGTTGTCATGCAATCATGATTTGCTGGATCCCGATCCGGATGCACTTCCTGGTTTTTCCACCGACACGGTCTCTTTCGATACAGTATTCACCGCAATAGGTTCCGCCACACTATATTTCAAGGTTTACAATAACGACAACAGACCTTTGGTGATCCGTTCGATTGAGCTGGCAGGAGGGGTCAATTCTTTCTTTCATTTGAACATCGATGGGGAACCGGCATCAAGGGTTACCGATGTAAAGATTCCGCCCAAGGACAGCCTGTTTGTTCTTGTTGCTGTTACTATTGATCCTTTGAATTCCAACAATCCCATAATCGTCACGGATTCGGTAGTTTTCAACACGAACGGCACTCTGCAGGATGTAAAGCTGATGGCTTATGGTCAGGATGTTCATCTTTACAAGGACGCATTTATCGGAACAGAAACCTGGGCCAACGACAAGCCATACCTGATTTACCGGAATCTTGAGGTAGATTCGGGCCATGTGCTTACCATTGAACCGGGAACACAAATTTACTTTCACCGCAATTCAAGCCTGGTAGTCTGGGGAACGCTGGTGGTGAACGGAACCAGGGAAGACCCGGTTGTTTTTCAGAATGATCGTCTTGAAGAATTCTATGACATCATCCCGGGTCAGTGGGGTACTCTTTTCTTCGCTCCATTTAGCCGGGGAAACAAAATCAACTATGCCCTGATCAAAAATTCAATAGCCGGATTGCAAATTGGATTCCCTGCAGATCCACAAATTCCTGAATTGCAAATCTCCAACAGCATCATCCAGAACCAGTCTTTCGCCGGCATATATGCCTTTGGTGCTGAACTTCTTTGCTACAATACGGTTGTTGCAAACAGCGCAGGTCCTGCAGTTGCTTTGCTGAATGGCGGAGATTACAAATTCTACCATTGTACCATTTCAAATTATGGTGTGGTTGGAGCTTCACGTTCCAGCCCCTCGCTGGTGATGACGAATTTTTTCGACAATATTGAAGACGGCGCTTATGTCAGATATACCCGCGACTTGAATGCCGAATTTGCGAATAGTATTGTTCACGGGAGTAATTCACATGAGCTTCAACTGTTGAACACCCAGGTC
>CAYVBH010000125.1:0-11054 GCA_964449015.1 uncultured Bacteroidales bacterium | reverse complement strand
ATTAAAGCCGTATCCCTGGAAAATGATTCGGCTTTCATTTTTTCGTTTCTGGCAACTTTTCTTTTGTCGCACGAAACCAAAAACAGGCAGGCGCCAAGCAAGCAAAGTGTCAGGAATGGTTTCATCCTGAAAGGGATTAAGGATTTGGTATTCAATTGCCAAGGTAGTTAAAAATGTCATAAAAACCTAATAGGCTGCAAGCCTGGAGTAAGAGCCAGGAACCAAGATCCAAGAACCAAGATCCAAGATAGTGACAGTGTCATACAGAGCCTGTCTGCCACCCCCCGTTCGGCTTAGATACAGACTACGCCGAACGCCTGTATAGTCTCAGGTGAAAGGGGTAGGTTATATTACAAAATAGTATAGTGTTAGTGAAAGAGTGTATGATAATAGTCATACCCCTTGCACTGGTGATTGTGAAAGCATAATGCCTGACCGTTTGAACCGGAATTGTTTTCCCCGTGTACAGTTCAGACAAAACAAAAAATCTCATGAATCACAAAAAAATCAACTTAGCAGGCAGTTGGATTGTTTTCGCAATTTCCTTATCCGTTTATTTCGATACCCTGGAACCCTCAGTTAGTTTTTGGGATTGTGGTGAATTCATTGCATGTGCCAATAAACTTCAAATTGGTCATCAGCCCGGTGCGCCATTTTTTCTGATATTGGGCAGAATATTTTCACTCGCTGCAGGCAACCAAACCATTCATATTGCATTGCTGATCAACAGCATCTCTGCAATTGCTTCGGCATTTACTATTATGTTTCTTTATAAAACTATAGTTCTTCTTTGCAGAAGAATATATTCCAACAGCGACAGGATCACTGAATTATTAATTTCAGTTGCAGCCTTCACCGGATCATTGATCTGTGCATTTTCAGATACCTTCTGGTTTTCGGCTGTAGAAGGAGAGGTTTATGCTACCAGTTTATTGTTCACCTCTTTTATTTTCTGGGCAATGCTAAAATGGGCAGAGGAAAATCAATTGCCGTTTAAATCAGGAAAAGCCGACAGGTGGATCATACTTATTGCTTATCTGATGGGCTTATCGGTTGGTGTTCATTTGCTCAACCTTGTTTGTATACCAGCATTGGTGTCCATATTATATTATAGCAGAAACAATACCTCAACCGCAGGTTTTATAAAATCGCAATTATTCGCTCTCGTTCTGCTTGGTACAATTGTTTTCATACTAATACCCGGTATAATTAAAACGGCAGCTTGGTTAGATTTTATTTTTGTTAACGGGTTAAGGTTTAGGGTTAACTCAGGGGCTTTATTCTTTATTGCCCTGCTAACGGGAAGCCTTGTGTACATACTCTACGTCTCGCATACAAAAAAGAGAGCAGTACTCAATAAAATCACACTGGCCTTTTCTGTGTTCCTAATCGGATATTCCACTTACATATTGCTTCCTGTAAGAGCATCAGCCAATCCACCGATAAACCTCAACAAAGTCGATAATCCCTTTAGTCTGTTACAATATATAAGCAGAGAGCAATACGTAAGCCGCCCCCTCTTTTACGGGCCGTATTACAATACACCGGTTACCGGTTATAAAGAAAATTACACCATGATACCTGCTGAAGGAAGGTACGAAAAAAGGCAAGCTAACGGTGAATATAAGTATGATAAAGAAAAAATGATCATGTTTCCGAGGATGTCATCTATGGAACCGGCTGATGTTATTGGTTATAAGAAATGGACAAATGATAAGAAAAATCCAACTTTTGCAGATAACCTGAATTTCTTTATTAAATACCAGGCAGGATTCATGTATTGGAGGTACTTTATGTGGAATTTTGCAGGCAGGCAAAACGATGTTCAGGGCAGAGGCGATATTATGAACGGAAACTGGATTAGCGGAATACCTATAATTGATGAACTCAGATTAGGGCCGCAGGAATACTTTCCTGAATGGCGGAAACAAAACAAGGGAAGAAATGTATACTACTTTTTGCCTCTGTTATTGGGATTAACCGGTTTGCTTTTTCATTACAAAAAGAATAACAGGGATTTCATTTCTGTGCTTCTGTTTTTTTTCTTTACTGGACTGGCCATAGTCATCTACCTGAATGAAATACCTGTAACACCACGTGAGCGTGATTATGCTGTGGGTGGTTCGTTTTATGTATACTGCATATGGGCAGGCATGGGCACATTATCATTAGCCAATTGGTTTCGCAAATGGTTACCTGATAAAGCAGCGATGTTGTTTTCGATATTGATTTCTCTTTTCATACCTGTTTGGATGGCAAAGGAAAATTACGATGATCACGATCGCTCCGGAAGACGATTTGCACATGATATTGCATACAATTATCTGAATTCATGTGACGAAAATGCCATATTATTTACGAATGCCGATAATGACACTTACCCATTATGGTATGCTCAGGAAACAGAAGGAATACGAACGGATGTAAGGTTAATTCTGGCTCCTTTTCTAACCGCCGATTGGTATATAGAGAAACTTTCAGATTGGCACAACAATGCCGCACCGGTTAACATGATTATCGATATAAAAAAGTATACCTCCGGCGATCTTAATTATGTTCCGTATTATAAACGTTTTGATAAACCAGTGCCTGTAAAGAGTTTTCTGGAGTTTCTCGGAAGTGACGACCCCCGTGCAATGATAAAAACTGATATGGATACCCAAATAAACTATTATCCGGCTGACAAAGTCCTTTTGTTTAGTGAAAAGCATGGTTCCGATACGGTAGTAGCAAAATTGAATAACAAAGCTTTGCCTAAACATTTAATAGCAGTGCTGGATATTATTGCTGCCAATATCGATAAGCGACCTGTTTATTTTTTATCAACTCAGCTTCCTGATGAACTTGGACTCACTGACTATTTGCAGCTCGACGCGTTTGCCTATAAACTCATTCCCGAAAAATTCATTTCAGCCGATCAACTGTCCGCCGGCAAAATAGATACTGAAGCATTATATGACAAGTTAATGAACAGGTTCAAATGGGGCAATATGAACAACCCCGATGTATATTTGGATGAGAATTGCATTCGCACTACAAATATTATGGGTTTCCGTACCGTTTTTACCCGTTTGGCCATGGATCTCATTGAATCGGGACAAAAAACCAAAGGAATAGAAGTTCTTGACCGTTGTATGGAATTGATGCCTCACAGGTCGGTACCCCATGATTACTTCACTCTTAGGATCATTTTGGCTTATATCGAAGCAGGTGATTATGAAAAGGCCGGAACTATAATTAATGAATACAAATCGGTGCTTCAGCAGGACAGAAACTATTTCGCTTCGCTCAAACCAAATCACGCTATACAATTACAGCACGAAATATCCTCAAATGAATACATCGTCCAATGGATCAATGAGATGGAGAAACGTATAGCTGCTAAGGATTAATGCAGCTAATTTTTTTCATTTGTCCAGTAGTAAATTGGCCTTTCAAAATTTGATGAGTCAACAAGTGTATCGGCGAGTGAGAAAGGACTTAATTTCCTTTCAGTTTGATACCGTTCCCTGGGATTGATGCCCAGTGAAATGACAATGATAAGGCTTATCAGGCCCATTTTCATCTCCAAATTTTTCATCGGAAAAAACGGTATGAAAAAGAATGAATTCTCTTTAATGCTTTTCTTTTTGTTTGCAACCCTGTCGGTCAATATATCAAGCAAGTCAGAATCTGGTTCAATATTTACAGGATCATTGGCAATTGCATTTCTGATTTGCGAATCCAGACAGTCATTATCTTCCCTCCTCACTTCCCTGTAAAAATTATCGCTCCTGGGACTTGCAACAGTGATTCTGTAAAAATTACGTATAAAATTGCCCAATTTTTTCATGGCTAAACAGTCAATTTGTTAGTTTGAAGCTTTAGCAGTATTTTTTTCCTGGCATAAAATAGTTTTGACTTAACGGTACCTTCAGGAATAGAGAGGACCTTACTAATCTCCTGTAAAGAGAAATCCTCCCTGTAATAAAGAATAAACGCTGTTTTTTCATTTTCTCCAAGCTCGTCAATATAAGAGAATAGCTGATTGGCAGTTATTTTCCGTTCATTTATGTCAGTTTCGGTAGTTTCAGCATATTGTTCCATATCGGGATTATGAATGGTATTGCTTCTCACGGCTTGTCGCCTGTACTCATTTTTGCACATATTATGGGCCACGGAAAAAATCCATGTCGAAAACTTTCTACACGGATCAAAGCGCTCAGGACTTTCAATAATCTTAATAAAAATGTCCTGAAGGAAATCCTTTGATTTTTCTTTGCAATTACCAAGCATTCTATAGAAATAGTATAGCAGTCTTTTGCTATATCGTTGGTACAATTCTGCAAATGCTGAATTATCGCTGTTATGAACAGCGATCATCAGTTGCTCATCGTTCAATTGTTCATATTTTCCCTTAATGGGATTTTTCATTTTTATTTCCGGCTTTGGGATTCCACATAATTGCCCCTACCATTAATGCATATCCTGCAAAAAGGATAAGCGGAGCAATTGTGATTCTTCTGACGCTGTATATTTCATTGTTAAATTCTGATTCACCCAAGTTACTACTGCCAGTCATTAAGAGATAACCTGTAATTATGAGTCCAACAGCAATTAAAATTAACCAATAGTTTCTTTGGTTATATAAGAACGTGCCTTTCACTGTCATCTTTTAAGATTTTTTCACAGTTCAGTACACCTCATGTTTTAAATTGGTTCAAAAAAATGTATAGATAATATTGAGATGAAGGTGTGGGATAATACAGCCTCTGCTAACACCCTGTTCGGCTTAGGCTGTGCCTTTGCCGAATATATGTAAGCAGGCTTTGCCTGTTTATGATATGGCATTCCATGTAAAGACATCAATCCAATCAACAACCTGAAATGTCAAATAATATAATCCTTCCTGATCATTAATCTGATAACCGGTTGACATAACGGATTTTTATAATAAACTAAATTTACCTTTCTAAAATGAAAATTGAAAGAATCCAAAAAATCTATAGAATGGTAGTCAGGAGACTACATTTTATCGCGGCGTAGTTACGAAAACTACGCCGAGCGGGGGGTGCAGGGGAGAGTACTAACCTATAATCGCATAAAGCGTGGTAATTACCGCCACCGCAAAAGCCGGTGGATCAATATGACTACTGCTTTTTTCGAGAACATAACGGGCAAAAATTTCCGCTATTAGTGCTGCCAATAAACCTGCTGCAGTTCCCATAAGGATATTTCCCGTCTTTCCGGCTATTAATCCCGAACATAAAGCGGCATGGTGCACAACAGGTATTTTAGCGCCAAACTGTAAAAGAATTAAGGAAATGGCGCAGAAACCAAAAACAATCATTTCAGCATGGTTCAAACCAATGGAAATCCATGCTGAAAGTATGGATAATGATCCTGTAATCAGCATCAGTTGTCCGAAAGGCAAACTCCAGGGATTCCATGATCCGCTGTCGGATTCGACTGGCAGAGGCGTGATCGTTTTTTTTACCCATTGTGTCCTGTAAAAAATAAAATGAAAGAGGAAACCATTCAGCACAACTGTAAGAGAAATGGTATCTGTAAAAGGTAAATCATGGATTGAAGGAAGAAAGGTAAGTGCTTTGTTAAGGAAATAACCTGATAATCCTGCTATTCCGCCAATTACAAGAGTAAGTGAATCATTCAGCCCAAATAACGGGATTAATACATTTCTGCCGCTGTTTATGATACCCTTTTTGCCGGCATATGCCGTGGCTGCCACGGCCCCGCTAAATGCAATATGAGGACCCAGAAAAGGTCCCCAGGTTATAATATTATTAAAACTGTAATCTCCGGTTATAACAACTATAATGCTTCCTGCGATTACCGAAATTCCGCAAAGAAAAAAAGCAGTGATTCCGCCAAAGGCAGCTCCAAATAATCCTCCTGCAAAGGCACATAGCAGATATAAAAAGGCGTCCATTCTATGATTTCTTATTAAGTAAACCGGCTAGATCCATTACTGTAGGATGGTCCATGATGTGTTGTATGGAGATATTCATACCGAATTCGTTTTGCAATTCATTGGCCAATATGGTTGCCAAAAGTGAATGTCCGCCAATTTCATAGAAATTATCATTCCTGCCTATATGATCAATAGCAAACAAATTTTCCCAAATAGCCGCAATCTTTTTCTCTGTTGCATTCCGTGGATTATCATATTGAACCGATAATTCCGGCCGGTTGTATTTTATCCTGTTCCTGTTGTTTTCAATCGATGATTTTCTTTCCTTCAGAAATTCTCTTTTTATCCACAAATTAATTCTGTCATGTAAATCACGGGTAGAAACAATGACATTGCTGATGTTATCCTGTTTCAAAATCCGGTCAAAGACCTCAATTCCTTCCTCTGAAGTAATTCCATTTTTCAATTCATTATCAAACCATTCCTTAAGTTCTCGTGGAATATAGGTTTTCAAACCCATCCCTGTCTCACCCCACATATCCCAGTTTATGGAAATAATTTTGCAGCCGTTATTTGTTCCGTAATACGAAGCATACAGGTCCATGAAATTGTTGGCTGAACAATAGTCTACCAAACCTATTCCTCCCAAAACAGAAGCAATTGAAGAACAGAGTACCAGAAAATCGGGTTTATACATACTGCACAACTCATTCATAACAAGGGTCCCTTCCATTTTAGGTCCCAGAATAACTTCCACCTTATCTTTTTCTTTTAATTGTATAATGCCTTCTCCGGGTAAACCTGCGGCATGGATAATTCCATTAAGCGCTCCGGTATTATTGCAGGTTTGTTTTATCAAATCAATCATTTGTAACCGGTTTGTAACATCTGCGCTAAGAATATGAATTTCAGCACCGGTTTTTTCAATTTGCATTAATTTCCTTATTTTCTTACTAATGGAATTATCGTCGCCATTTCGTTTTAACCAGTCCTTCCACAAATCTTTTGCCGGGAATTCTGTCCGACCGGTTAATATAAGTTTAACCGGATATTGTGCGGCAATGAACCCGGCCAGAGCTAGACCAATGCCACCCAAACCGCCGGTAATGAGATAAACACCCCCTTTTTTTAGGTATTTCTTATTTTTAGGAGATTTGGCCATTCCGAGTTTTTCAAAGTGCTGCACCCATTTATAGCCATTCCTGTAAGCCATAATCGGTTCGGAATAATCTGCATACAATTCTCTGATAAGTATTTCAGAAAGGGAACTATGCTTTCCGGAATTTTCATCCAAATCAATATCAATATTTACACAATTCACATTCGGGAATTCCTGGGGAATTACTTTAACCGGGCCAATAATTCCGGCTTTGCCGATATTGCTATGGAGTTCAGCCCCCGTTACCTTATAAAGGCTATCCGTAACAACATAAATGTCAATTCTCTCTGTAATATTATTTTTTCCCAGCACCTGCGCAAGATAAAGCAGACTGAAGAATTCCGTCTTTCCGTTTACATTAAGATTCCCGTTGGCTTCTACTGTATTAAGGCTCCATAAATAAATGATCTTTTCCGGCTTTCGATCCGTAGCTATCAGTTTTTTAAACAGATTATGATAGTCATCAACTTCGGAACCCTTTATGAAGTATTCATCCTTTGCCCGTTCCTCGAATTGTTCTCCGGTGGTAACCACTACTATTCTTTCGTGTTTTTCTTTCAGTTTGTCAATTATTGTCAGGCTCAAAGAGTCAGTCCCCGCAAATATCAGCCATGTATTCCCGGTTTTTATTATTTCTGCAGGAGGCAAGGACCTTTTCCATGTCTGGCAATAAAACCAGTTGTCCTGATCATGATTTTTGGCGAGTGAGGATTGGCTGTTCTTTTTATTCTGAACACCTACATCGGAATTTTTTAAAGAAAACTTTTGACGATCAAAGGGATAGGTTGGTAAAGGAATTCGTGCGCAGTTTTTATCCTTAAAATAGTTTTCCCATGTTACATTTTGTCCATGACTCCATAGGGAACACAAACTATCATAAAATCCTCCGCTTTTTGAATTCAAAGCCATTGGAGAAAATAAAATACCATTTGATTTATGTCGGGTTGTCGACTTTGCGAGCGTGCTTAAAGCAGTGCCTGGTCCACATTCCAACAGCAAAGCATCTTTAGAACCAAGGAATTGCACAGCATCTTTAAATTGCACAGTCTCACGCAGATTTTTAAACCAGTAATCCGGACTCGTGATTTCTTCACCGGTGATCTGCTCACCTGTGACTGTTGAAATAAGGGGAATTAAAGGTTTTCTTAATGAGATCTTATTGAACAGGGCAATAAACCGATCGTGTAATTCATCCATTATATTGCTGTGAAAGGCATGGGAGGTATATAAAAGCTTATTTGCTATTTTTTTCTCATGAAGAAAAGTCTGGACTTTTTCAATATCCTTTGTTTCTCCTGAGAGTACTATCATTTGAGGCGCATTGATTGCAGCCAGGGAGATATTTTTTACGGGCAGGGTATTCACCATTTCGACCGGCATATGAACCGATAGCATAGAACCCCCGGGGAGCTGTTGTATTAAACGGCCACGTTCAGCAACCAGATATAGAGCATCTTCCAGTGAAAAAACACCTGAAGCGCAGGCCCCTGCATATTCTCCAATACTATGGCCGGTAATAAAGGCCGGAGTAATGCCATATTCCTCATATAATTTGGCAAGGGCATAAGAAATGACAAATACGGCAGGCTGAGTTATCGCTGTTTGTTTTAATGCCTGCTCGCTTTCCTCAATATGGTTTTCTTCAGGAAAAAGAATATCCTTAAGATCTATTTTCAGCAAAGGTTTTAAATAGGCAGAACAATAATCAACAGTTTTCCGGAAAGCAGTTTCCGTTTCATACAGTGATTTCCCCATATTGGGAAATTGAGATCCCTGTCCCGGGAACATGAAAGCAAGAGGCCTGTTCCTATAATCAACAGTTTTGTGTGCGACCAATGTTTTAAGTTTATCAGCAATCTCACCCATGGTCCGGTCCATAAAAGCATATCGGTAAGCAAAGGGTTTGCGTCCGGTACATAAGGTAAAGGATACATCAGCCAAATGGATTTCCGGATTCCGGTGCAGGTATTCAGTAATTTGTTTTACCTTTTTATCCAGTATGGCGGGAGTTCTCGCAGATAATATTACCGGGTATTCATTGGCATTAACAGGTTGAATATCGACGTTTTTCCGAAACTCTTCCATAATCACATGTGCATTGGTTCCTCCGAATCCAAAAGCACTTACCCCGGCTCTTAAGGGAGTATTATTCTCAATTTTAACCGGTACTGCTGTAATGATAAATGGATTATCGGGTGTATCGAGCCTGCTGTTCAGTTTTGAAAAATTGATCTGTGGAGGAACGATACGATTTTTTAATATCAATACGGTTTTTATGAATGAAGCAACTCCTGAGGCTACATTGGTATGACCAATATTAGGTTTAACCGATCCAAGGTAAAACGATTTTCCTGTGTTTGAGCCATAAGCCTGCCGCAGTGCTTCAACCTCTACCGGATCGCCCGTTTTGGTTGCGGTACCATGAGTTTCAATGTAGGTGATATCCGAAGGTTGGAAACCTGAAGAATCCAGAGCCCGGAGAATAACTGATTTTTGACCGTTTACGCCTGGTGATGTATAACTTATTTTTTCATTGCCATCGTTATTAATGGCAGAGCCTTTAATAACAGCATGAATATGATCCTTATCCTTTAAGGCAGAAAGAAGGGGTTTTAACAAAACAACTCCGACACCATCGCTGAAAACCGTTCCGTTTGCTGATTCATCAAAAGTGCGGCAATGGCCATCGGGCGAAATCATCAGTCCTTCCTGGTACAGGTAACCACTTATGAAGGGGTAGGTGAGGGATACTCCCCCGGCTACAGCCATGTTGCACTCACCATTTTTTAGTGAAACACAAGCCTGGTGAATAGTAACCAGCGATGTGGAACAGGCTGAGAGGGAGGTAAGAGAAGGCCCTTTCAGATTGAGGCTATATGAAATTCTTGTGGCAATATAATCACGAAGGTTGAGTGTAAATCCGTCATATCCGTTGGATCCGCGTTTCGATTGGGCATTCAGCATTTTGAGCCAATAGAAATTATCATTGGCACCGAAAAATGAGCCAATGGATCCCTTGAAATTTTCAGGGTTATAGCCTGCATTTTCAAAAGCTTCCCATACTGTTTCGAGCAATATGCGTATTTGAGGATCCATTAGTTCGGCCTCACTGGGTGGCAAACCAAAGAACGAGGCATCAAATTCCTCCACTCCGTTGAGAATTCCTTTTGCTTTGATGTAATTGGTTTTTTTTATTTCCGCAGGATCAATACCGGCTTGAATAAGTTCTTTTGAAGTGAAATGTTTTATGGTTTCACGGCCTTTGAGGATATTTTCCCAGTATTCACTGATTGAGGCGGCTCCGGGAAACCTTCCTGCCATACCTATTACAGCAATATCAGATGGAGTGCAATTTTGATTCATCAATCCTATTCAATTGAAAGTTAAAATTAGGAAAACAAAAATAGTAATGACGTAGGATTTTAAAAATGCTGCAAAGATCATGCTTAGACTCCGCTCATGCTTCGACTGCGCTGCTAATGACATGGATTATAATGCATACAATAGTCTATTTAAGAAAAGCTTGCGCCCCTACATGGCTCATATTCAACGGATTGAAACTACGCAGGGCGATGCCCTGTGCTATTGATTTTGCCCCTACAGGGCAAGTTGATCAAACTATTTGTAAGTCCTGCCCTGAAGGGGCACTAGCATCAGCCCAGGGCATCGCCCTGGGAGTCAATAAGTGATAAAACATAAGCCCTGTAAGGGCGTAAGCAATTATGCAAATCGTTGCTATGATTAATATGTCAATTAATTTTTAAATTCGTGTAAACACCATTCGAGGTCTCAGCATGACTCCATATGGCATGGTGTTGTTCTACGCGTCACCCTGAGCGCAGTCGAAGGGGGATAATTTATCAGTACAATTAACAATGAACAATTAACAATGAACTCCTCCCCCCCGTTCGGCTTAGGCTGTGCCTATACCGAATATATGTAAGCAGGCTTTGCCTGTTTATGATATGGCATTCCATGTAAAGA
>CAYVBH010000124.1:1470-11119 GCA_964449015.1 uncultured Bacteroidales bacterium | reverse complement strand
TTATAGGCTGTTTTTAAGGGTCGACTATTTAAGGGATAAACCAGATCACAAACGGAAAATATCAGGGGTACTTTCCAAACATGAGATAAGCCCTCTTACTGTAATCAATTTGCTCTAGCTCGAAGTGGTCAATTTGCACCGGCGGATTCATCATAATAAAGCTTACAGCCTTGATCCGGCAGTTCTCCTTCCTCATAACTGTAAGTCTACTTGGGTGCTTCAAACTAATCCAACCAAAATCTAATGATTATTGAAGTTCGTTGGAAAAAGTTGAACTCCTTGTTTCGCACTCAAACCTCCAACTTGGGAAATAAACCTTTTTCCAATTGATTTTTATAACTTAGTAAAGAACATTAGAGTGTGAGCTATTAAAGCAATTGACAGATGGGAATTAAGGATAAATGGGAGGATTATGTTAAGGAGGTTTCAAAATGCAGAAAATGTACTAGAAATATACAAAACTCACTGATTGATGCGAATGCTTTCCCTTTATTTATGGGAAGGCAACCGGGATGTACGGATGTTTTATTTGTGTTTGAAGCTCCAAACAAAGATGATACTTATAATCCAAAGAAGGGGTTTATCACTATTGAAAGTGATACAGATCCCTCAGGAGCATTATTTAACAAACTTTTCACCGAAACACTCGGAAGAAATATTTCAAAAGCCTTTGTAACCAACTCTGTTTTGTGCCAGCCAGCCAGGGATAAATACAAAAAGTATCCAGTTACATCCAAATTAAGAGCAAACTGTAGTCAAAATTTGTCTCTATTGATAGATACTTTCAATCCGAGGATTATCTGCACATTAGGTGTTAAGGCCCTGGAAGCTCTTAACATGATTGAAAAACACGGCATTAAGAACCTTCGGGATGGAGTCGCAAAACAAATAAAATGGAATAATAGAGTACTATTTCCATTATATCACACTGGTTTGTTAGCAAGAAAGCCTCCGTATGGAAGATCTGAAAGTCAGCAAATTGACGATTGGCAACTCCTGAAAAAGGTTTTACGCATAAACCAGGCCACGCAACTACCTGAAAACACTCTTTAAATAAAACTGCCTTAGATGATTCAATAATTCTCTAACTTCAAAGACCAGAATAGTAATAATTAAATCTTTGTCTCAAGGTGTTTGTTTTGATGAAATGATAATGGTTGATTTTCTATTTCATTAATACCAACCAGGAACTGGTAAATAATGGGAGAAAACGAGTTTATAACCAATCAATTGATGCGATGAAAAATCCATTTAGCCTATCTGAAGAGAAACTTCTGGAATTACTTAAAGGATATAAAGCTTGGCTTCAGTCAGATCTGAAGGAAATGGAATACCCTGAATATTTCAGGAAACAATCAGAGCTTATTAAGAATGACTTTCTTGATATAGATGTCCTTAATAGCCTAAATGATGATGAATTATATGAGAGGCTATATACATATTCAAGAAAACTTGAAGGACGGGCTTATAGAACAATAAGTGCCGATGTGTTGAGGAGCTCAATTACTGCTCTGAGAAACAATCTGGTTTTTATTATGACCTCGAAAGAGTCTCCTTTTATTATTGCAGAAGAAATAATGGAAGGAGAACGGAGGATAAGTCATTTTGCGAAAGCGTTTTGGAGCCCTATATTACAGGCACAATTCTTGAATATTCTGCCCAACTGGAATAACAAAACCGAAGATTGTCTAAAAGTTCTTGGACTAGACCTTTCGATTAAGAGATTATCAACCTCAGAAAAATACAAGAAGATCTCTGAAGCTTTCCTTTTCCTCTCAAGCCTGAACCCTAACCTGGATTTTTTCTCAGTAAATCATCTTATGCATTATGTAATATCAATTAAAGAAGGTATTGAAATGACAGCAAGATTACAGAATAACATAAGCGTCGATCCAATAATTCAGATGATCAATTCATACAAGAAGCACATCAGGGATAATAGACTTGATGATGAACTCTATAAATGGAAACTACTTAAAAAGTATAAAGGCCGCCCAAACCTTGAGGCTTCTGATTTTTCCGCCGAGCTTAAAAGTATTGACTTTGAAAACCTGGTCTTCTACAACGCTATTAAAGTCAGAGATCATATTGCGTCCAAGGAACCTGAGACCTTCAGAATTTCCTTCAGAAAGTTGTTCGATGAAAACATCGACCTTACTACAAGGGTAAAGACTTTTATGGATGAGGTAATGACCATTTATAGAAGGCATGAGAAGGAATATGGTCATCATCATGATGAAAGAACAATAGGAGTGTATTTAACATTCTACAATCCAGATAAATACACAATTTTTAAAGACTCATTCTATAAAGCTCTTTGTACAACACTTGGTACCGCCCCAAAGAAGAAGGGTGAAAAATATGCACATTATATTTCACTTGTGGGGATGTTAGTCGATGATTATATCAAAAAGGATCGTGAATTATTAACCCTGGTGGATAGTTTACTGGATTCAGATTGCTTTGAGGATACCGGTCATCTAATTCTGGCACAGGACATACTGTTTCAAATGCTTGAAAAGGCTTCGGGTTCTTCACGTGGTATTAGCGAGGAGAAAAATGTGATTCTCACAGAGCCAAAATCAGATAGCCCCGACATTTCTTTGAACACTATCTTTTACGGGCCTCCGGGTACTGGGAAAACCTACCACACTGTTGATCTGGCAGTTCAGATAGCAGCTCCTCACAGATATGCTGCTAACAATCATGCTGCAAATAGAATTGTGTTTGATGAACTCATTCACCAAGGACAGGTGATTTTTACAACTTTTCACCAGAGTTTAAGCTATGAGGACTTTATTGAAGGCCTGAAACCTTCTGCTGATGATAACACATCTGTTTCCTACGCTGTTGAAGATGGTATATTCAAAAGGATAGCAATCAACGCCGCGTTTGAGTATGTTGGAGACAGGTCAAAGGATGCATCAAGGTCTCTGGGATTTAGTAATGTTTATAACATGTTGCTTGATGAAGTAACGGAAAAGATAGAGAGAGATAAGGATTTAAACCTTGTGCTTAAGTCCGGCTCAGAGCTCAGAATAGTCGAAATTACCTCAGGCGGGAACTTCCTCGTACAGCACAGTAATGGTGAACGGACCTATACCATTTCTAGGCGGAGACTCGAAAAACTATTCATTGAATTACCAGGACTCGACAAGGTAACGAATATTAGCAAAGAAATACGAAGGATTATTGGAGGAAGTAATTCATCAGCATATTGGGCTGTACTGAAAAAGCTCAGGAGCTATAAAGAAGCAGCAGGAAACCATCAATTCGAGATAAATTATGACTATGAAGACAAGCGGGCAGCTGTTGATAAGCTGAAGCCGGATGATATTCTTGTTTCAGAGAACACTAAGGCGTATGTTCTGATTATTGATGAGATCAACAGGGGTAATGTCTCCCAGATTTTTGGTGAACTAATAACCCTAATAGAGGAAGATAAAAGATATGGAATGAGAGAGGGCTTATCGTGTCAGTTGCCTTATTCACGATCAAGGTTTTTCATCCCCCCAAATCTCTATTTAATCGGCACAATGAATACTGCAGACCGGAGTGTTAAAGCTCTAGATACAGCACTAAGAAGGAGATTCTGCTTCAGGGAGATGATGCCTATATACGATCTGACAAGTTTGGATGAGGAGTATGCCGGCATTACCCTGTCCGAATTACTTGAGACCATAAATAGAAGAATTGAAAAGCTTGTGGACCGTGATCATCAGATAGGGCATTCATATTTTCTGAACATCCATTCACCCTCTGAATTGTTGACGGTGTTTAGAAACAAGATTATTCCTCTACTCCAGGAGTATTTTTATGGTAATTATGAGAAGATGAGGCTTGTTTTGGGTAATGGTTTCATCAGGAAGATTGAGGAGGAAACTGTTAGGTTTGCAGTAACAGATTCTCTTGAAATGGATTATCTTGATAAGGATATCTATCAGATTAACAAAAATTCCCTTGATGATTTAAATGAGTTTGAACTGGCCCTAAGACATCTAATGAACAGTTAAAGGATACCTAATGCATCATGTCTTTCAGGCATTCGAGCATGCCTCATACAGTACTAAGCATATGGGAAAGGAAGGAAAGATCCTGCCTGAACCATTGTTTGATGCATTGAAAAGGTATGCGGGAGATAAGGAGTTGCCTTATTATACCCTTACAGCGAATGGTGTCAGGTTTCATCAATATGTCGGAGCTATTCAGATTGGGCCATTTTGCATTGAAGTACTGCCCAAAATAGACAGGCATGCAGGCGATGAGTCAATTGCTCAGGGCATTCTTGTAGATATGCTGAGGCAGTCAGGTTATTTGTCGGTTCAGATGCCTACGGAATCGAACCTGAAGCTCAGAAAAAACTTCATTCTGGAAGCTTATACCCGTCTGTTCCTTGAAGAGGCATGGAAGATCTGCCATAACGGCCTTGTTAAATACTATTACCAACAGGAGGGAAATCGGTATTCAATGAAGGGGCGCTTGATCTTAAACAGGCACCTGATTGCAAATTATAATCATGCAGAACGATTTTATGTCAGGTTTCTGTTATATGATAACAACCATCCCTTAAACAGATTGTTATATAAGACATTAAAGCTGCTGGGCTCTCTTAACTTAAGTCCTGATATTTTCACGGAATTAAAAGTTCTTACTGACACATTCCCGCAGCTAACAGATATTGAAGTAAACCAAGATTTCTTCGACCGGATCAGGTTTAACAGGAAAACAGAAGCTTACAGAAAAGCAGTAGAGATTGCCAGGCTTCTGCTACTCAATTATCACCCCGATTTATCAAAAGGCCATAACCATGTCCTTGCATTGATGTTTGACATGAATGAGCTATGGGAGATTTGGTTTACACGGAGAATTGCAGCAGTCGCAAAGAGCAATTCAAATATTACTATAAGATCCCAGGTTCGTAAACTGTTCTGGGAAGGATCTGGTGGTGTTAGGGTAAATCAAAAGCCTGATATAATTATAGAGGCTTGTGGCAAACCCGAGGTGATACTTGATACAAAATGGAAGATACTCAATAACCGCCCTTCGGAAGAAGATCTCCGGCAGATGTTTGTATATAATCAACTATTCAGGGTTAAAAGGTCTTACCTGATCTATCCGGGCGTTTCAAATACTGTTGAGGGAAACTATTTTGACTCTTTGGATAATGGTACCTGTGGCCTAAGAATGATTCCTTTTGTTAAAGATGGGAGGTTAAATAGTGAGGCGATAAATACATTCTTTGGCTCACTGATTGGCTAAAATCAACTTTATATTTTTATAAAGAGGTTCACACACTCACCGTCAACTCATCCGCAATCATCTCGGCCTGCTTCAATACCGTCTCTGTGGCAAGCAGTTGCATATCAGGCGGATAGCCATACTTGCGCAACAACCGCTTAACTGCCACCTTAAGTTTCGCTTTTACACTCTCCTTAATTGTCCAGTCAATCGATGCATTTTGTCTGACAGTCTCGGTGAGCACAACAGCGAGCTCTCTCAGTGTATCCTTTTGCATCAGCTCCCGTGCACTTTCGTTATTGGCAACTGCAGTGTAAAAAGCATATTCAAACTCAGTCAAACCCATCGCTCTGGCCTCATCGTCCATCTCCACAATATCCTTGCTGATCTTAATAAGCTCTTCAATCACCTCGGCGGCAGTCAGTATCTTGTTATGGTACTTCTTAATAGAGTTCTCAAGCATCTCCAGGAATGTCCGGCTCTTTATCAGGTTCTTTTTAGCCCTTGCTCTTATCTCGTCATTAAGCAGCTTTTTCAACACTTCCAGGGCCACATTCTTATGCTCCATCCCTCTTAGCTCCAGCAAAAACTCTTCAGAGAGAATGGAAATATCCGGTTTCCTGATTCCGGCTGCATCAAAAACGTCAATAACCCTTTCCGACACCAGGGCATTATCAATCACCTGCCTTATGGTTGTCTCAATCTCTTCATTTGTTCTGCCGGAACCGGTACTGTCAAACTTCGCGAGACGCGCTTTCACCGCCTGGAAGAACGATACCTCATCCTTAACATCCATTGCCTTGTCGTGGGGAATGGCAATGGCAAAAGCTTTCGACAGGGCTGTGACTTCGTTGATATACCTCTTTTTGCCATCCTCTAGCCCCAGAATGTGTTCCTCGGCTGCCAGAATCATGGATAGTTTCGTCGAGACTTCAGCATCGAAGTAGGCCCAGTAGTCGAAGCCATGAAACATCTGGACAACAACCTCAAGTTTCTCAAGCATAAGCTGAACCGCCTGTTCCTGCAGTAGTGTCGGATCGCCCTTGCCTCCTGCATCGGAATAGAAGGCAAGTGCCCTTTTCAAATCGGCTGCTATACCCAGATAATCAACTATTAATCCCCCGGGTTTGTCTTTATATACCCTGTTTACTCTGGCTATTGCCTGCATCAGATTGTGACCCTTCATCGGTTTGTCAATGTAAAGGGTGTGCATGCATGGTGCGTCGAATCCGGTTAGCCACATATCACGCACAATAACCAGTTGTAGCTCATCATCCGGACTCTTCATCCGGTCGGCCAGGATTCTTCTCTGTTCTTTTGTGGTATGGTGTCTGGCTATTTTTGGTCCGTCCGACGATGCTGATGTCATTACTACCTTGATCTTGCCTTTCGTGAGATCATCTGAATGCCAGTCGGGCTTGAGTTTTACGATTGCATCATACAAATCAGCTGCTATTCTGCGACTCATTGCCACTATCATCCCTTTCCCTTCAAAAACCCTCTGCCTCTGCTCAAAGTGCTCTATGATATCCTTCGATATATTGCTGATCCTGTTTTCACTACCCACAAGCGCTTCGAGCTGTGTCCATTTGGCCTTTGTCTTCTGGGCGCTTGTCAGATCTTCCTGGTCAAGGTCTTCATCCAGCTCCTCTATTAACTTCCTTCCTTCTTCACTTAGATTTACCTTTGCCAACCGGCTTTCATAATAAATTCTTACCGTTGCTCCATCTTCAACTGCCTGTGCGATATCATAAACATCGACATAATTACCGAATACTGCAGGTGTATTTACATCGGTGCTCTCAATTGGGGTGCCGGTAAAACCCAGATAAGTCGCATTCGGAAGGGCATCACGGAGGTATTTTGCAAAACCGTAAACAATCTTTTTTCCGATGATAATCTTATTATCGTCTTTGGCATCAATAGTCTTTGCCCTGAATCCGTATTGAGTACGGTGGGCTTCGTCTGCTATAACTACTATGTTCTGTCGGTCGGAGAGGAGTTCATAAATATTGCCCTCTTCCGGCTGAAACTTCTGGATGGTCGTAAACACAACGCCACCTGATGCTACTTTTAGCAACTCTTTAAGATGGGTTCTGTCTTCTGCCTGTACAGGCTCCTGTCTGAGTAACTGCTTTGATGCCGCGAATGTATCAAACAGCTGGTCGTCAAGGTCGTTTCTGTCAGTGATAACAACTATTGTCGGATTATCCATCAACAGGACAATCTTGCCTGTATAGAACACCATCGACAACGACTTACCGCTTCCCTGTGTATGCCAAACTACACCTCCTTTTCGATCTCCTACTGGCTGACTTTTTACTCCAGGCACACCGTAGCTCTCAGGCGACTCCATTACAGCACTTAGGATTGTCTCATTTTTCCTGGTAAACCCCGATGCTCTCAGTGTAGATTCTACCGCACGGTTAACCGCGTAGTACTGGTGGTAAGCTGCAAGTTTCTTTTCGGTAGTAATAGTTATGACACCTGTAACGGGATCCTCACGCTTTGATTTTTCGAATACGATAAAGTGACGGATCAGATCAATAAGGGTCTCTTTGTTAAGCATACCCTTTATCAATGTCTCAAGCTGGCTGACCAGATGAGATGCTTCGTCATTCCCATCTGCCGATCTCCATGCCATAAATCGGCTGAAGCCTGCCGAGATCGATCCTGCCCTTGCCTCCAGTCCGTCTGATATCACTACTAATCCGTTGTAGGTAAATAGAGACGGAATAATCGCTTTGTATGTCTCTATCTGGTTAAAGGCTGAATGGACAGTAGTGTTCTCATCGGCTGCATTTTTTAGTTCAATTACCACCAGTGGTATGCCATTGATAAACAATACAATATCCGGACGTTTATTGTTGTTGTTCTCGACTACCGTGAACTGATTTGCAACAACGAACTCATTGTTGAGGGGATTATTAAAGTCCACCAGCCACACCCTGTCACCACGATCGTCGCCTCCGACTCGTTTTGATACCGGGATTCCTTCTGTCAGAAACCTGTGGAAGGACTCATTATTGGCAAGTAATTCAGGCGATGCTATCCGTTGAATCTCTTTGATGGCTTCTGCCCTGACATCCGAAGGGATACCCGGATTAATCCTTTTCACCGCCCTCTCAATTCTCCCGATCAGCAGAACCTGTTCATAGCTTTCCCTCTCAGGCTTAATACCATCAGGTGCTATATCCGGACCATGAACATAATCGTACCCAAGCTTTTCAAATAGCTCAATAGCGAATTCTTCAATTATGTTTTCTGTTATCCTGATCATGTCATTCCAATACTACAGGTTCGATAAACTCCCTGCCGAGTGAATATGGTATAACTCTCTTATGCTGTAAACGACCAATAATAATAGCAGGATGGGTATTAAATTCTTCTGCAAAGTCAATTACATCTTCCTCTGAGATTTCGTAGAGCATGAGTATCTTTTTCTCCTGTTCTTCTGATAATGTCCACTTTATGGCAAAGTTATCAGCTTCTTTCTCTTTTTGATCATCTTTACCGGTATAGTCAACATTCTCAATGAAAATATCCTTTTTGCCATGAAGCAGAATATGGCCTGCTTCATGAAAGAAAGAAAACCAGAAGCTGTCGTTTCGTTTATATCGACCGGATATTTGGATAACCGGTGAGCCGTTGATCCATCTGGTACAGCCATTAACCGGAGCTTTGCAGATACATGGTGTATGCACAACTTTAACTCCCGCCTCCAGGCAGATTGCCTGAAGCTTTTTAAAGTAGTCCTGCGGTTGTTTCGCCATCAGGGTTTTAATCGCAGGTAGCGATTCCTTAAATAGTCTCTCATCGTAATTTTTTGCCCTGATTTCAGCCGCCTGAAGCTCTCCTTTCCTTAGCCAGGCTGATATTGATTGAGGCTCCTGAGTATGAGCCAGTGATATTCGGAATGCTGTTTTTAATTGCTGTTTGAAATAGAACTCTTCCCATGCCTTATGGTCACTGAAACCAAAAAATGACAGCAGTTCATGGGCTTTCTCTTTGATGGTGGTTCGTAAAGGCACCCAGCCTTTCTTTACCATGTCGGCATAAGGGAATGACCTTGCCCATTCGGTTGATTCGGCCAGCATTTCATGTCTCTCAACGCGGACGAGATACTCATCATAACTGCGTTGCATGTTAAGCCAGAAGTGCGCAGGAATTTTCAGGACATGCTCAAACTGAACAGCCATCTCAGGAGTAATACTGCTTTTACCCTTCAAGACAGCAATAATAGTCTTCTCGGGCTTACCGGTACGCAAAGCAAACTCCTTCGGCCCCATACCCAACTCCTCAAGCTTCTCCTCCAAAGTCTCCCCCGGATGAAAAGCAACCACCGGTTTATATTGATTAACCCTTTCTATCATCTATACTATTCACTCTTCACTATTCACTATTCACTTTT
>CAYVBH010000124.1:0-1460 GCA_964449015.1 uncultured Bacteroidales bacterium | reverse complement strand
ATATCCAATGCTTCCCTGATGGTGGTTGTAATAATCCTCTATCTCCAAAATCTTCACCCCCCTTATCTCAGACCAGATGTACCTCCCATCATTATCGGTAGGAATAGGATTCTCATGAGGCTCAAATATCAGTCGGTAAGGTTGATCAAGATTACAGGCCCATTGTCCTTTGCGATCGCTTATCAATTCATGGTAATGACCAGGCAGGTGTCGGACATCTTCAAGAGTGGCCGCATTATACAGATCACCAAGACGTTTGTGGTACAGCTTTGCGCGAACTGGTCCCATTGTCTGTTGGCATTTATTATAGTCTTTTGCCAGTTTCTCCAGTTTTCTATTGGCAAAGGTAATTATCACTGCAAATATATTGACATTTTAATTAACAGCAAATGTAAGCCAAAATAAGTGAATAGCTAAAAGTTAATAGTGAATAGTATTATCGCTTTGATGTTTTGACAGTAGATATAAGCATGGCGATCAATTCATTGCAGTCATGAAGTAGGCTTTCAAACTGAGATGTCTCAATGAAATCAGTATCCTTCAGGATATTAAGCCAGTAATCGGTTTCATTAGCCTCTTTGAGAGCGATACTCATTTTATTGGCAAAATCAGGCTTGCTTTGACCAAACTCAGCCTCACGAATAAGAGCACCAATTGCAGTACCGCTTTTCAGTATCTGCTTACTCAATACAAACTCCTTCTTCTCAGACTGCAACACCTTCGAAAGCTCCACAATCCTTAGTGCAAACAAATAACTCTTATCCCGCAAAACCGACTTACCCATTACTCTTCACTCTTCACTCTTCACTCTTCACTTTTCACTATTCACTATTCGTTTTTCACTCTTCACTCTTCACTATTATTTCTCCGCTCATCAACTTTGGCAGTAAACCATCTTTTAACAGTGTTAGGGTGCAAATTTGTTTGTTATTTGCGATTATCTTATCATCCATTTGCTTAGCTATTGTTTGAAATTTTTCAATAATTGACGTATCAGGAATAATAGTCTCAATCCTTTCAAAATCAGATTTACTAATTGAACCAAACACTGTACCCGTTTCGTTGAACTGTTTTATTTCGTCCATTAATGATTTCATTTTATAATAGGTGTACGAATGAAATGAAGTATTGTGCTTGAATCTAAACGCTGCGACACCACGACCAATACAGCACCTTTCATTAGCCATATTTTGTTCGCCAACAGGGGCTCTTACGCTTATCAAAGTATCGAATTGCTCAGCAAATCTTTTTGGATCTGTGGTAAAGACTCGAGATGTTGGAAAACGGAATCCAAAATCAGCATTACCTTGATACATTGGGATTCCAATACCCTCCTCATTATAACTACTGCCTGGGGGAGAAGCTCCCATTGTAAAATCAAATTCATCTGATAAAATCCCCATTACCCACTCCTCCTTCGCCTCCACCACAAACCACTGCCTGAAAAGAGTTTCTGCCAT
>CAYVBH010000123.1:0-11163 GCA_964449015.1 uncultured Bacteroidales bacterium | reverse complement strand
GCAGCAACAGCCAATGGCCTGCCACTGAAATGAGCATGGTGAAATGCGTATCTCCTGCTCCTCTTAAAGCGCCTACAATGGCCACCATTACAGCTTCTATCAATACATAAATCGATGCCAGCCGGATCATAGTCTTGGCAATGGGCACTGCATCTGTAAATACACTGTTGGGATTCTCGGGCCGGAATACCATAACCAGCGTTTCCGGTATCAGTATAAAGAGGAAAAGTATGAAAACTGAATACAGGATTCCCGTTTTAATGCCTGACATAGCTGCTCTGTGTGCCGTATCAGGATCGTCAGCGCCCATATAACGGCCGACCAGGCTGGTAACCGCAATTTCAATACCGAGCAACGGAATAAAAGATACCAGATCCCAGTTAAACATAATGGTGCTTGCTGTTGCCACCACATTACCCTGTGAATGAAAAAGGGAAATCATAGTGCTGAAAGCCAGAAAATTCAGGAATAATTCCAATCCGGCCGGATAACCGAAATACAACAATTTGCGCATGGTCTGAGCATCAAATCGGAATGATCGCGCAACTTCAAAATTGTGCCAGTTCTTCTTGCCTGCATAAGCAATAATTAACACTACCAGTCCGCATATCCCTCCAATTACAGTAGCAATTGCCGCTCCCCTGATTCCCATGGAAGAAAATCCAAATCTTCCGGGAATCAGCACATAATCAAGGCCCACGTTCACCACCATGGCGGTCAGTGTAGCTATCATGACAACCTTGGTACGACCTATTCCTGAAAAATAACAGCTCAGGCTGTTTCGCAGGATGCTGAATACAGCACCGTAAATAACTATATTGAAATAAACAATCTGGTATTCCAACTGCTGAGCAGGCAGGTTCATAAATTGGAAATAACTGTGAGCCAGCGGTCTGCATAAAAGTACCACGGGATATGACACAAGTGCTACTATAACAGCTTGAAAGGCAGCTACTGCAGTCATATTCTTCTGCCCCGATCCATAGAACTGTGCAACCAGCGCATTGGTGTACCCGGTCAGTCCCATAAAGAAGAAGATCATCATCTGCATGGCCACTCCCCCGCCCATGGCAGCATTCATTTGTTCGGGGCCCAGGCGGGCAAGAAAAAGTCTGTCAGTCAGTGTCATTACACCATCACAAGCGGTGGCAATAATCATGGGAAAGGCAATGGTCAGTAATTCGGGTATCCCTCCCTTTTGGTGGTCCAGATTGAGAAATTTCGATAATTGCATCAGAGAAACAATAGGCGGTTACAACAAACGGAATATAGTATTCCTGAAAGAGCTGCAACACAATGTTAAGGCGGCAAAAATAGAGAGAAATCAGCTATTATGAAAATCTATTTTGCAGAATCGCAATTTTGTGGAGTTTTTACGAGGCGATTTACATCATAACCTTTCTCGCCAATTACTTTTAATATGTAATTGTATGTATATGTAGGTACAAATGAATCACGGCTCAGGATCCACAGGTACTTGCGGGTGGGATGCCCTACAATGGCCCAGCTGTAATCTTCGGCTAGTCCAATAATGTAATAATCCCCCCGGAAGGGCCAAAAGAATTGAACCTTTAGTTTTGTATTTTTCGAACCTTTCACAATAAAGGCCTTACCCCGTGCAGTAACAATTTTCGACCTGCCATTTTTAAAACGGATGCACCGGTTGGTTACCCGAATAAACTTTTTCCCGGGCACAATCTCATAGTCGGCAGTGGTGCAACGGCATCCTTTCAGAAACCGTGCCGGGTAAGAAGCAATGTCGTACCACCGCCCCATGTATTTTTCAATATCAACCTGATCAACTGTCTGAAGAGGTTGGTTATAAGCTGGTAAAACCATAAATGAAAGAAAGGTAATAATAACAGGTATTTTTTTCATCCGGCAGATAAAAAAAAGGGGTCGGTATCATTCTTTGTGCTAAATTTACTCAACTTTTACGACCCGGCCAAATTTTTCACAACCCGCCCGGTCAGTCAAATTGGAGATGAAATCAGAATGATCCGGTAGGAATTCTCTCACTTCATTACATTTTCAAGTTTTATTATATCTTTGCGCCCTATTTTATTTTTGAATGAAGGATATCCGGAATGTAGCGATTATTGCCCATGTAGATCATGGAAAGACCACCCTGGTAGATAAAATTCTCTTACAAACCAAGTTTTTCAAAGAACACGAGAACCCGGGCGAACTGGTGATGGACAGCAATGAACTGGAGCGGGAAAGAGGTATCACCATCCTGGCTAAGAACGTATCGGTCACCTATTCCGGCATCAAAATCAATATCATTGACACACCCGGGCACTCCGATTTCGGAGGTGAGGTAGAACGCGTGTTGAATATGGCCGACGGTGTGTTGCTGCTGGTAGATGCCTTTGAGGGCACCATGCCTCAAACACGGTTTGTCTTGCAGAAAGCGCTCAATCTAGGACTCAAGCCCATTGTGGTCATCAACAAGGTAGATAAGCCCAATTGTCGGCCCGAAGAAGTTCAGGAACAGGTATTTGAGCTGATGTTTAACCTGAATGCCACCGAAGACCAGTTGAATTTTCCAACTATTTATGGTTCTGCAAAGCAAGGTTGGATGTCGGATGATTGGAAAAAACCCACCGGCGAAATCACCCCACTTTTGGATGCCATTATCAGGCATATACCGCCACCGGATATAATCATGGGATCGCCCCAGATGCTGATCTCCAACCTCGATTATTCCAATTACCTGGGCCGAATAGCCATTGGCAAATTACACCGGGGAGAACTAAAAGAAGGCATGGGAGTTTCACTGGTAAAGCGCGACGGAAGCATTATCCGCACACGCATCAAAGAACTGTCGGTTTATGAAGGCCTTGCTTACCGTAAGGTGCCTGTTGTAGGGTGCGGAGATATTTGCGCACTTGTAGGCATTGAAGGATTCAATATTGGTGACACCATTGCCGAACTGGATGAACCAGAGGCACTCGAATCAATCAACGTAGATGAGCCTACTATGAGTATGCTCTTCACCATCAACGATTCTCCTTTTTATGGCAAGGAAGGCAAATACGTAACCTCACGACACCTGAAAGAAAGGCTTGATAAGGAGTTGGAAAAGAACCTGGCACTGCGTATCGAGCAGGGAGGAACACCTGACTCCCATATTGTTTTCGGTCGCGGCGTGCTGCATTTATCCATCCTCATTGAAACCATGCGACGCGAAGGTTATGAGCTGCAGGTAGGCCAACCCAAGGTAATTATCAAAACCATTGCCGGAGAACCCTGTGAACCTATCGAAATACTGTACATCGACCTTCCCGAAGAGTATTCTGGCAAAGCTATTGAAATGGTTTCGGCCCGCAGGGGTCAGATGCTCATAATGGAAAGGCGTGGCGACCGCGTTCATCTTGAATTTGACATTCCTTCACGCGGTATTATCGGGCTGCGAAGCAATCTGCTTACAGCTACCGCAGGCGAAGCAGTGATGTCGCACCGGTTCAAGGATTTCGAACCGATGAAGGGCGCCATTGAACGTCGTGTAAACGGCTCGCTCATTGCCATGGAAACTGGAACAGCTTTTGCTTATGCGATTGATAAACTCAGGGATCGCGGGCAGTTTTTTGTCGACTCACAGGAAGAAGTGTACGCGGGACAGGTTGTAGGTGAACATTGCCGGGCCGGCGACCTGGTGCTTAACGTCACCAAGTCGAAAAAACTCACCAATATGCGGGCTTCAGGGAGCGATGAAAAGGTAAAGCTCATCCCGCCCGTAAAATTCAGCCTCGAAGAAGCCCTCGAATACATCCAGGAAGATGAATACGTGGAGATCACTCCGGCTTCGATCAGGCTGCGCAAAATCCTGCTGAGTGAACATGACCGCAAACGGGCCGGAAAGAGCTTATAATCTACACGAATTTAAAGCGTTACCGGCTTAAGTTTCTATTCGAGCCGGTTATATTTGTTTCAATTCATGCAATCACAAGGTGTATTGCAATTAAGAAATGGCAACCCTATTCATAACAATAGTATTGTCATCTACCCTTTACTTGTGATATTTCTGATTACTGTTTATGAAAGCACCGAATAAATTTGCTTTATGAAACAGGAATGCTCGCAAGATATTAGGAAATAAGCGAAAGAATGACCAGAATACAATATGAATTGAACCAGATGAAATTAGTTGAACTGCCTTATCAACCCATTGAAGGTAAAACGTATTCGCTGTTTGGGAATTCAAATTCAACAGAGAATTATTTTAACACAATCAAAGAATTGGCTGATGAGATTTTATCAGCATACGAAATTGAAAGAGTCCTGGAAACTATCCGGAAATATTCTTCCCGAAAGAAATACCTGAAGAGGCTGGTTGCAAAACAAAAAAGCAATTTATTGATTTCATTTTGTTTAAACAGGATACACAATGAATTAGAACCATTCACAAAAAATACAAAAGAACACCTGAAGAATTTATCGCTTACAAAATTATGGGACAGGCGTCTTTCAACTACCGAAGAACAATATCACCTGTACATGCTTGAAATTGAGCTGACTAACAGAAAAAACAGAGGTTTGTTCCTGAGTTGCGACAGAAAGATATCCTTGCAACCGTATTGTTTACAGGATTTTTCGGTGAGCTGTAAATCCGTGCATACCGGAATAGATTATCAGTGCCGGTTCTGTTCGAAACATTGTTTTCAAAATCATGCAAGCTGTATTATGAAGGAAAATAATATCGAACCCTTTATCTGGATGGGGGCAGGCATAAGCAAAGCAGCAAAAGATGCATACAAAAGCAACAAAACCTTCGGAATTATAGGAATTGCTTGTATTCCTGAATTGACGTGGGGTATGCGAAAATGTATGAAATACAACATTCCGGTTATTGGAATTCCTTTAAATGCAAACCGCTGCAAGAGATGGTTTGGCGAATTTTACAACAACTCAGTTGATTTGAATGAGTTGGAAAAATTAATCAGCAAGTAAATTATGCTAACGTTCACCGGTTACGCAGCCTGCCGGCAACCGTAATGGTCAAATTTTTTCCATAAGCTTTTTGTTTTACAAATTGCTCAAATAGAAACAACATATTGGAACCAATTTTCAGTTTTATGCGTAACAAAATCATTACCTACATAAACTAAATCAAATTATGGATTTTTTTACCAGCAATCTGATAAGCGTAGTTGCAGCAAGCATTGCTGCTTCATTACTTCTGAAAAGGGCATTTAAAAATTCTGTATTTGTCAAGGTGGGCATCATTTGGTTGTTTAACCTGTTGTTTATCATGCTATCTGTTGGAATCAAATACAAGTATTTCGACGGGCATACGACTATTAATATTTTAATTGCCCTGGGAAATATATTGGTCAGTATTGCATGTTTCTTTTATGGCGGAAAAATTGTAGTCCGGCCTCTTGCAAGTGCAGTTGATAAGCTCGGAGAGCTGGCTGAAGGAAATCTTAATGTTAAAATTGAAAATTTTGGTGTCAACAAGACACATGATTTAGGGCGTTTAATTATGGCTAGCGAAAAAATTAAGAAGAATTTAACCATGGTGGTATCACAGATTAACGAGAATGTAAACCAGCTGGATACCTCAGGGAAAAATTTGAACTCAGTATCAAAACAGTTGTCAGAAAGTGCTTCGGAGTTATCTCTATCTGTAGAACAGGTTTCCTCTTCTATGGAGCAGATGACTGCCAATATTGAACAAAATAAAACGAATGCACAGCAAACCGGATTGATCTCCAATCATCTATCAGAAAGTGTACGAATAGTGGGCACTTCGTCAAAAGAAAGCCTGAATTCCATTCAGGTGATTGCTGATAAAATTAACATCATCAACGACATTGCTTTTCAAACCAATCTGCTGGCTTTAAATGCAGCTGTAGAAGCCGCTCGGGCAGGAGATCAGGGAAGAGGATTTGCTGTAGTGGCAGCAGAGGTGAGAAAATTGGCAGAAAGAAGCAAAGCTGCCGCTGATGAGATTGTTTCACTCGCATCTGAAAGCGTGCGCATTACTGAAAATTCCAGTCAACGTCTTGACGCACTGATACCCGAAATTATCAAAACTACCGGTATGGTAGAGGAAATCAGCGCATCCAGTCACGAGCAAGCGGCTGGTGCCAATATGATCAATTCAGCAGTGCAACAGTTGCATAATGTAACACGGCAAAACATTTCGGCCAGTGAAGAGATGGCCAATGGATCAGAAAGGCTTAACGAACTGGCTAAGCAATTACAGGATATTATTCAGTATTTCAAACTTGATAATAAAGTATCCGAACAATTGAATTAGTTCAAAACTCAGGAGTCAGCATGACAGCAGGAATTTTTAAATCACATTAAGTTTGAATGCGCCATCGCCAGTAATGATCTGATGGATACCTGATACGGACATGCTTGTTCACAAAAAGCATTGCAGTTCTCACAACTCGCAGCATTTACTCCAGTCAAATCCCTGTATTTTTCAATAGCATACCCTCTTCTTCCCTGCGCTGTGAAATAATGATTATACCTCATGATTTTATTTACAGGTACATGTGATGGACAATTTGACTCACATTTGCCACATGCATGACGGCAATATAAAGATCCATATTCTTGCTTTAATCTTTTGATAAACGTATTTTTCTCCTGATCCAGCCTCGAACCTGATAAGCTATTATATATATTCGTTTACATCATCGAAGTTCCGGAATGTAATCAGTGATGAACTAACTTGTGGATGATTTAACACAAAACCCAATGCGGCCTTTTTATATATGAAGAAAATAATGAGGTGGCATTTCCTTTTAAGCACTTCATTTTGCCGTTAGTTTTTCTGGTTCTTTTTTTGTACTGTTTTCATCCGGTGTATTAAACTCAATGCTGCTAAAATACCTGATACAATCAACATTTCAATTGACCCCAAATAGGTATTGAATCTTTCAGGTTCAGTCAATCCCGTGTTTGTTTCCAGGTCAACATGCCAGCTCCCAAACATTACAGCCATCCATCCAAAGTGAAGTGCCCAGGAATAACCAATATGTCCCGTTTGAAGGATTAAATTATTCCTCACAACTCCAACAAAGAAAAGTGTTGTTACTGTTGAGATCCCAATAATCCCTCTGGCATCAAATATCCATCGGTAAAATACATAATGTATTGATGCAAAGAACACAGCTAATCCAACAGAAGCAACAATTGGATGTATTTTTCTTTTATTGACTAACGAAAAAAGCAATAATGCCCCAATAACAATCTCTTCATTAAGAATATAAAATATATCATGGTAGTATTCTTGCCAACTTGTAAATTTAATCAGTACATGATCTTTGGCAGCAATGTATTTCATAATCATAAGAGCGCAGATTGTAACAAATACCGCAAGTATTAATGACCTGGTAAATGTTTTTAAACTCAATCGCAACCCGATATGTATTAAAAAATCCTTATTCCAGATAAAATAGCTAAACAAGATTATCAAAACTGTACCTATAGATGAATACCACCATCCATATGGCGGTATATAGGATAATACTACGTACGACAAGACTAATAATAAAAATAAACCTCTTCTTTTTAGATTAATCCTCATCATCTAGTGGTAGTAACAATTAGTATATCTCACAATAAATATACCCCGGTCATTGTCGGGTCGAATTTCTGAATTGGCTGCAAACGCCCGCAAACCGACCGAACCGACCGGAGGGGGCTCATGACCGAAGGGAATAACGGAGTTCATAAGTGCTTATCGAATAATTGCGTATGACCGGTTGTTGTGCTCAGTGCTTTATTCATTTACAATTCTGTTCTTTTCCCAATCACTTATATCAACCTTTTCAACCTTCTTCATCCATTGATATTGGTAAAAACGGTATGTCCCAATAAAAATAGCTATCCAAAAAGCAATACCAAGTATGATTAATAAAAGCTGTTGACGAAACTTAATCTTATAGTTATTCTTGTACAAATAAAGCAGATCAGAATCAAAGTGTTTCAACAATTTATATGGGCCCAAAAGAAATATCTTAAGCTTTTCAATATGGTTATACTTCTCATATTGATTGCTATCTAATTGAATTTCCCATGCTTTATTAAAAGCTTCAATTTGTCTCTCAGGATCTTTGAGTTCCAAATACTTTGATTCAATATCTTTTTTTGAAAGGCCTCTTAGTTTAAGTTCTTGAATAGCCTCTTCCTTTATCTCGATAATGTCATTTTCTACGGCAGTAATAATGAGCCAATCAGTATCATTTTTATGATTATTGTCTATCATTGGATCTTTTTTTGCATTGAGCACTGCGACAACTTGTAGCCAACGTTTGCCCTTTTGCATGGGTTTCGCAGGCGCTAAACCGTTGGAAAGGCAAATGGAGGCTACAAAATGTTATCGGTTTTTATCGTTAATCTTCTTGTATTATTCATAATTGCAGCATTAATATTCAATTGCAGGTGGTGGATTGCTTATTGGTCGCAAACTCGATTTATTATGTGTCTCTTTAATCATTTTAACCAATTGTTTCCTAATTTCTATTTTCGTAATAGTCTCTCTTTTTTCTGATTCAATAATGCCTTTTTCTAATTCTTTAATAGCGTTCCTTAGTTCAATTTTGGGCTCGTATGGATTAAAGCATACTCTTTCACTTCTGAATGATAGATATGAGTATTTCCAGGCATAATATTGTCCTGGTTTAACGTCCTCTACAGGGATATATTGTTTCAATCCAGTGATTGATATATTTTTAAGATTTATGACAAGTTGTTTGTCAACAAGTACTTTTTCACTTTTTTTGTCTTTATTATAAACTTCTATTAATCCATTATCGTAAATTCGATAATAAATAGATATTTCAAGATCTTCAGGACTTGCCAAATTTGATGAATTATATTCGTATAAGGCATATTCAAATAACAGCTTTGGTTTGGGTTGAGAAGTAAATGCACTAAAAAGAATAATTGGTATTGAAATAATTGTCAAACTAAAAATCGACTGTTTCATGATGTATAAAATCTGTTAGTTATTAATCCTAATTACCGATAACGATTAGTATATGAAAAGTAGGCGATTTGGGAGCATTAAACTTTCTGTTAAATACAAAGTTTGATACGAGCTAAAAGCCTTGAATTTAGGACTATTTCGCCTATTTTTTATATACATTGCTATGTGCCGTTATTTTTGTTTCGGTTCAGGGTTAAGATACTTCAGTCCCCATTTGCTCATTTCAGCAATGATGGGTTCTAAACTCAACCCAAGTTCAGTTAAATTATATTCTACTTTTGGAGGAATTTGCGGAAAAATAGTCCGTTCAAGTATGCCGTCTGCTTCCAATTCTCGCAGTTGATTGGTTAGGGTTTGTCTGCTAACATTAGGGATAACTTTTTGCAAAGTACTGTACCTATTATGTCCTTGTTTTATATAGTGAATCACCAATAATTTCCAACGGTTGCCAATTTTATTCAAGGAATAAATCACAGGACAATTTTCAGGATTGTAGTCTTTTAGTTTTCTAAGTTCTTTATTTTCCATTAGTCTAAATTATTTGCGTATGTAAAGATTTTATGCTTAACCTAATTATTAAGCTAATGTACGTAAATTTGCAAAACAATAAATATTTAAATATGAAAGCAGTACAAATTAATCAATACGGAGACAATTCTGTTTTAGAAAATGTAGAAATTCCAGTTCCAAAGGCATTACACAATCAAGTTTTGGTGCAATTGAAAGCGTCTTCCGTTAATCCGGTAGATTTTAAAATACGTTCAGGATTTTTTTCAGGTCAAATGACCAAAGACTTTCCTTTCACCTTGGGTTGGGAAGGAGCAGGAATCATTACGGGAGTTGGTGAGGGAATCACCCTCTATAGTATTGGAGATGAAGTGATGCTAATGCCTAATTTTATTCAAGGTGGTTCGTATGCAGAGTATGTGGCAGTGAATGAAAATGAAATGATGCTAAAGCCTAAGTCCATTGGTTTCAATGAGGCATCAATTCTTCCCTTTTCTATCGGCACGGCTTATTCTGCTCTGATCGAAGATGCTAAAATTAAAAGCGGTCAAATATTACTGATTCATGGAGCAGGAGGAGCGGTTGGGCAAATGGCGGTACAAATTGCCAAAAACAAAGGTCTTTTTGTGATAGGAACGGCAACTGGAAATAATATTAAAGAACTTTTGGATTTAGGAATTGACCAAGTGATAGATTATGCTACCACTGATTTTGCTAATGAATTGAAGGATTTAGATGTTATTTTAGATTTAGTAGGAGGCGAAACGTTGGCTAAATCTTACGAATTGTTGAAAAAAGGAGGCATTATCGTTTCTACCACACAACCACCATCCCAGTATGCGTTAGAAAAGTTTGGTATTGTAGGCCAAATGACCATAACAAAATTTGAGGCCAAAAAATTTGAAGAGGTTACTCGCTGGATTGAAGAAGGAAAAATAAAGATCAAAAAACCAATCGTTTATGATTTATCCAATGCCAAAGAAGCTTTAGCAATGGTTGAAAATAGAAAGTCAAAATCTAAGATTGTTTTTGAATTTTAAACACAAGTACACTAACAATAGACGCTGAATTAATGGAAAACACACTACTAACAATAGATTCAAATAAGGGCATGAAACTCCCTATCGCAGGCGGAAGTTAACGAATTGTCGTTTCTGGAAAACAGACATCAGGGGAGTTTGCTGTGATTGAAATGACTGTTCCTTCTGGTGCAGGTGCCAACCCGCATTCACATGAAAATATTGTAGAAACATTTTATGTTTTAGAAGGAGAAATTACATTTCAAACCGAAACAGTAAATTATATTGCCCAAAAGGGAGCATTCGTCAAAATCCCTAAAGGCGGATTGGTTCACGGATTTAAAAACAAAACAGATAACCCTGCCAAACTTTTATGTACGGTACTACCTGCTGGATTAGATGATTGTTTTATAGAAGCAGCCGATTACTTAAATAGTAACCCCAACGATTCAGAAATAGATAAAAAGATGAATTTGAGTACAATTGCTGAGAAATATGGAAATAAACTTTTTACAGTGAATTATTTCGAATAGTAAATTCGGGACACTATGTATCGAAGGTTATAACTTGAATTAGTTCGATTTTCGGGAATGGCACATAACGTCAGTCTGCGCAAAATATAAATATGTTTAAGTAATTCATTCGCATATTTTGCAATTAGAAGCAATTAGAGAATTCAAATTT
>CAYVBH010000122.1:0-11323 GCA_964449015.1 uncultured Bacteroidales bacterium | reverse complement strand
CGGCGGATCATTTCCGGGTCAACGGGCTGGAGCGTGGTGTTCAGGATTCCGAAGATGGGGGGCATTTCTATTCAATTAATAATGAACAATGAGTAATTGACAATGAGCAATGAGAAATTAGCAATGAACAATATTAGAGATTTGAAACTAGCAATAGTTGATTACTGACCCCTAAAATACAACCTTCTCATGGAATTATCTAATTATTGATGCTTAGGTACGCACTCACAGGCAGGGAATTAATAATAACGGTAGTTTTAAATAATCTGTTGTTAAAAGGAGATTGCTTCACTTCGTTCGCAATGACGCTACTACGCAATGATTTACTAAAATAAGATACGCTCCTAACAGCTTCAATTTTCAAACTGCCGAATTTTCAAATTTTCAAATTCCTATCTTTGCTCAATGATGAAGGAATATCCCTATACTTACCGCGCCTACGGCCTCAACATCGCCTCCCAAATTTCGGTTACCGGATTTGAACCGGCAACAGTTGATGAACCCGATGTAGTGATCAGGGTGGGACCAGTGCCGGAAAACCTAGCCAATGCTATTAATGAAACGAAGTTCTATCAATCCAATGCCCGGGAATTCCTGCTGAAAACGCCCAGATTGGGAAATATATACATTGGCAACGGGAAGGAGATTGTGGTTCAATCTGCAATAAATCCAACTGACAATAACCTGTCGGCTTATATTGTGGGCATTGCCTTTGGCGCCATCATGATCCAGCGCAGGCTGCTGACGCTGCATGCCAGTGCGGTTGTTTACCACGACAAATGCCTGGTTTTTGCCGGCCGGTCGGGTGCCGGAAAAACCACAATAGCCGCAGCTCTTATTGAAGCCGGAGCGTCCCTGATAGCAGATGACTTATCGGTGGTTGATTTTACGCATGAAACCCCCGCCATTAGACCTGCCTTCCCAACCCTGAAAATATGGTCCGACAGTCTCAAGCATATGGGTATTGAAACAACAGGACTCACGCCGGTTCAAAACGAGTCACAAAAGTATTATCTTCCGGTAGAGAATTTCAGCAACAGGTTCACTGCCATTCACCAGATATTCATTTTGCATCCCCAAGACCAGGCCAGGATTGAAATCAAGCCATTAACCGGTATCGACAAATTCCAGGCACTCAAAAAGTATACTTACTTGTTCAAGGAAATTCCCAATACTGGTCTGGAACAAAACCACTTTATGCTGGTGAACCGGCTGGCCAGCCGGGTACTGGTTCACCTGCTGATGCGACCTGTCGGAGAAATAGAAACCGAAGAAATGGTCATGGCAATCAACGACCAATTGTTAATAAATCATCAGGAATCTTAATAAATATTAGTATATTTACATAACTTTAACCGTATTGTAATCAGTGTGAAGTAATGGGACTGCTTGGTAAAAAGAAGGAGATCGGACCTGATACCACTATTCAACGAAGAAACAACCTGCTGTTCAATGAAATCGACGGGGAGGTGGTCATGCTTTCCATCGAGAATGGAGAGTATTATGGGATGGATAAGGTGGGATCATATATCTGGAAATTGATTGAGGATCCTTGTAGTTTCACTGATCTCTTAGATAGAATTACTCAGGAATTTGATGTAGATACTGAACAAGCCGAAACGGATTCAATTCGTTTTCTGGAAAAACTCCAGGATAAAAAACTTATATCCTTCAAATGATTCCTGGTTCTGATAAAAAGAATTTATGAAATCTTTATTTTATATACATAAATTTTTTAAACTGTCAGGAACAGAGAAGTATGTCCTAGTGAAGGGATTACTTTTATCCTTTCTATTCTATTTTACTATCAAGCTATTACCATTGAAATACTATATACATTTACTTAAAACTAAATCATCAGATTATCCTATTAAGGGAAATTTGTATAATTATCAAAGATTAATAACCAAGAACATCTTCAGGATAGAGAAAATCGTTCCTTGGCAAATGACTTGTTTGAATAAAGTAATGACTGCCTGTTATCTTTATAGAGGTTTTGGTATTGATAGTGCAATTAAGCTTTCACTATTTGAAAATGATAACGGGAAAAGATGTGCTCATGCTTCTCTCATTGTTGGTAACAATGTTGATTATCTGGTTTTAACCCAAAACATGAAAACAATCCATTTATAAAAAAGTAGCATAATATATAAATTATGAAAACAGAAGATAATACAGAAAAAAAGCTTTATAGCCCTCCTAATTTTTACATTTTGGATTTTAAAGAAACTTTGGGAGGTGCAGATCCGTCTGAACCAGAGGATGAAGATACATATGGAAGCAAGGATGTATAAAAATGATATGTAAATTTTATCATAATGAAGAAATTATTTCTCTTTACTCTTCTTATTCTTCTTTTTTCTGATGTATATAATCAGGGATGGATTTTTTCTCGATCATCGGTTGCTGAATTCATAGAACCAGTTTCTTCAATAGTTACAAATAATGGTATTTATGTTCATGGTTCATTCAGACTCAGCATGACTTCACCGGCTTCTTATACTTCTTATGGATCAAGAGATTTAATCCTAACGAAATACAACTTGAATGGTGTATTTCAATGGAGCAGAAGAACAGGAAGTGATAGTGTTGAGATACCAAAAAGTATAGTTGCCGACGCTAATAACAACATATATGTTATCGCATCATTTTCTAGAACCTGCTATTTCGAATCGGGCTATTCATTAACCTCATCTGGGGGACTAGATTTCTTTCTTGCTAAGTATAACCCAGAAGGTGAATTGTTGTGGGCAAAGAACGTGGGTAGGGGTTCAGGAGCTCAAACTCCTGCTGACTTGATTATTGATGAAGATAATAATCTTGTCATAACTGGATATTTTAAGAATAAACTCATAGTTGGGGATCCGCTTACTTTAAGTGACACCTTAACAGGGAATAGTTATTATAGTCCTTTTATTTCGAAATTTTCAAACGATGGTAATTTAATCTGGGCAAAGAATATTTTAACTAACAACAACAATACCTATTTTCGAAAAATTTCACCTGCCGATGACGGCTATTATCTTTCTGGTACTTTTCAGGGTACATTTCCTTTAGATATAGGAGCTATTTCTAGCTTTTCTAATACTGAAGATTTGTTATTATACAAAATTGACAAAAATGGGAATGGAATATGGGTAAGAAAGATGTATGGTAATCGAAAGGAGACATTGCGCAGTCTTAAAACTGATGAATTTCAAAATGCTTATATATTAGGTAGTTATACAAGTGACAATTTAACAGTTGATTCCACATCAACCAAAGCAAATACATTTTATGGAAACCAGGGAGGAGAAGATTCTTTTATTGCAAAATATAACAGAAATGGAGTGCTTCAATGGTTAATAAAAAGAGGGTCATCAAGTGATGATGGATATAATGACATTTCAATAAGAAATAATCTGATTTGTGCTACTGGCTATTTTACTGATATATTAATATTGGGCAATGATACACTTCATACATCTGGTGTAGAAAACAGTGATGCATTTTTTGCTTTATTTAATGAAATTGGTGATCCAATTAATGCTGTTAGTATTATTGGTTCAGGTAACTATTCTGATGAAGGAGACAATGTCCTAATTGATAGCAAAAGTCAAGCTATCGTAATTGGGAACTATCGTTCGCCATTAATTGAAATTGGAAATGATACGTACACCAACCCAAGTTTTTATACTAATGAGTTCTTCGCCATTTACCAGCAACCCTTTAAAGCCGTTATCACCGACGAACGCATGGTATCGTGCAACGGACTGAACGACGGGATGCTTACGGTTACGCCTTATTTCGGAAAACCGCCGTATACCTATTCATGGAATCATAATACTTCGCTTAACAACCCGGTTGCTGATAATCTGGTTGCCGCAACCTATACAGTTACCATTACCGATGCCAATGACAGTATAGCAAGTATTTCAGGCGTGGTTACACAAGCTGCAGCGCTGGCTATTAACAGCATAATTACACCGGTTACCTGTTACAACAACGGACAGGACGGGGCTATTGACATCACCGTGAGCGGGGGCACCAAAAAGGGCGATTATAGTTATTACTGGACCACCATCAACGGTAACGGGATTGTGCCGCTGAATCAGGATCAGACCGGCCTCGCAGCCGGTACTTATACAGTTCAAGTAAAGGATGACAACCAATGCACCGCCACCGAAGATTTTACCGTATTGCAGCCTGCTCCTTTCAATTTTTCAGCTTCTGATACAACACACATCATCAGTCCCGATATTCGCAAAGGCTCCATTGACCTGGAAGTTACCGGTGGCAATGTGCCTTATGCCTCCTTTGCATGGACCGGCCCAAGTGGTTACACTGCATCTTCCGAAGATATTGGTAACCTCGGCAATGTAGGCATTTATACCGTGACTCTTACCGATAGCAAGGGATGTGTTGCCGACACTGCTTTCACCATTCTCGACAACCTCACCATGTTCGCCGAGATTTCTGCCAAAACTGATGTTGTATGTTTTGGTGACAACAACGGAAGCGCTACGGTGACTGTTCATAACGGAACTCCTACCTACTCCTATAAATGGGATGATGAACCTACCCCCAGATCCGCTGCTACCAGGGATAATATGGGCCCAGGTATATACTATGTAACCGTTACTGATGGTGCATTGAATGTTTCTCTTCCCACCAAAGTAGTGATCAGCAGTCCTTCTGCAGCGCTGGAAATTGATCTGACTGCCCAAAACCTGCGTTGTGCCAACGACAATTCCGGGGTGATCAACCTCACTGTTACGGGAGGTAAGCTTCCATACTCCTATGCTTGGAGTAACGGTTATAATGGTGAAGACCTTGTGAATGTTGCAGCCGGTGACTATACCATAACAGTAACGGATAAATTCGGTTGCACGGTGCAGGATGGAAAAACAATAACACAGCCTGCAGCCCTCTGGATCGATCTGGTTAATTCGGGCGCCATACTATGCCATGGCGATCGCTCGGTTGACGTTACAGCAAATGTCACCGGCGGCCTACCCTCAAAGGTTTACCCGCACTTTAATTTTGTATGGGACGATCCGGGTACCCAAACCACACCTACCGCCTATGACCTGGGTGCAGGCACCTATAATGTAACGATAACCGACAGCAACCAGTGCTCCATGACTACCGCCGTGATCATCAACGAGCCCAATGAGCTTTCCTATACTGCAGTTGTAACCGATCCTTCATGCCCCGGCCTGTCTGACGGATCAATTGTGATTACCCCTGTTGGCGGAACCGGTCCGGGTTACGAATTCATTTGGGATAATAGTATTCACAACAGGATTAACTCTAGTATTCCGGCCGGCAGATACATACTCACCATGAATGATGTGAATTACTGCACACTCATTGACACCTTCTTTCTTGCCGATCCGGAACCGCTTGAAATTGTCAGTGTAAATGTAACCGATGTTTCCTGCGAGAATCTCAACAGCGGATCAATAACCATTACGGCATCGGGAGGTTCGGGGGTTTATGACTATTCAGTAGACGGAGGAGCATTATTCTTTGCCACATCAACGATTAGCTCACTTGCCGTTGGTGATTATGAAGTTTGCGGACTGGTGATTTATAATGCCTTCAGTCCGAATGACGATGGAATAAACGAAGAATGGAACATTGGCAGTTCAGGAAGCTTTCCCAACATCAAAGTGAACATTTTTAATATCTGGGGTAAAGAAGTGTTCAGTTCCAAAGGATATGCCGAACCCTGGGACGGAACCTATAACGGAAATGATCTCCCCGCAGGCACTTATTATTATGTGATAGATCCGGGTGATGGTTCCGATGTGCTGAGTGGTGATGTAAGTATTGTTAAATAACCTGTCATGAATGCGATTATGAAAACCGGAAGACTACAGCATATGATTAAGGCAATCTGCGGAGTTCTTTTGCTCATGGCAGTAATTACCGAAACTTCGGGCCAGCAGATTCCGAATTTCAGCCTGTACAACATGAATCACTACCTGGTTAACCCGGCAGCAGCCGGTGCAACCGATCGTTTGCCCGTTTCGCTATCATACCGGAAAATGTGGGCCGGCATGGACAATACCCCATCGGTACAGTATCTTTCGGGAAACATGAAAGTAGCCAAGGATATGGGTGTTGGCGCACGGGTTTTCAATTTCCAGGCAGGGCCTTTACGTAAAACCGGTCTGGAAGGCACTTATAGCTACCATCTTTCACTCGGATCAGGAGACACCAAGCTTTCATTCGGTTTATCTCTTCTGTTATATCAGTTCAAACTGAATAAAGCTGATATGACTTACGAAACCCCAGATGACCCTGCTTTTCTGGGAGACGAACAGATGTTCGTACCCGATGCCGGTTTCGGCACTTACCTTTATGGAACCAAATATTATGTTGGTATCTCGGTACCACAATTATTCCAGCGTAACATCGACCTGAAATCCGACGAGATCATCCAGGAAAAACAGGTAAGGCATTACTACCTGCATGGTGGTTATATATTTGATGCCGGTGCTGACTTTAAAATCGAGCCTTCTGTGTTGCTGAAATTTGTGGAAGCAGGTATATTCCAGGCTGATATCAACGTCCTGGCCACTTACAAAGACATGGTGAATTTTGGTGTTTCGTACCGTACCGAAGATGCGCTCTCATTCCAGGTGGGCTATAAAAACCCCAACCTTTATATAGGCTATGCCTACGACCTGCCGCTTTCAGAGATCAGGGGCAATACCTGGGGTTCTCATGAAATACTGTTTACCTACACATTCGAGAATTTTTTTGTGAAATAACCGGAGATTGCTTCGGTCGTGCCTCCCTCTCAATGACGCTGCTCTTCATAAACTTATCTTAGAAGATACACTTCCATATGCCATGACGGGTGAAGCGTCATTGCGAAGGAGCGAAGCGGATGAAGCAATCTATTGCATTATGATTGCTGCGCTACACTCCGTTCTTCTAAATTTATTATGTTTGCGTAAAATTTACCCGGCATGAAAATACTTATACTCGGCTCCGGCGGTCGTGAGCACGCACTGGCCTGGAAAATCAGCCAAAGCCCGCGTCTGTCAAAATTGTTTGTTGCTCCCGGCAATGCCGGAACAGCCCAACTGGGAACAAACATTGACATGAGAGCCGATGACTTTGATGCCGTGGGCAGGTTTTGTGTTGAAAACAAGGTGGATATGGTCATTGTAGGTCCCGAAGATCCGCTTGTAAACGGTATCGTCGACTACTTCCACCAGCAAAACGAACTGAAACAAATCGCCATTATTGGTCCCGGCAGAAAGGCAGCCATGCTTGAAGGGAGCAAAGATTTTGCCAAGTCATTCATGATGCGACATCACATTCCCACTGCCCGGCACCGTTCATTTTCCTTCAGGCAGGTAACTGATGGTTTTCACTTCCTGGAAACCATGAAACCACCGTACGTGCTGAAGGCAGACGGACTTGCAGCCGGAAAGGGAGTGCTGATCATCAACAACCTGATCCAGGCCAAGGAAGAACTCGACAATATGTTGCAGGGCAAGTTCGGTGAAGCCGGTAAAACAGTTGTTATCGAGGAATTCCTATCGGGTATCGAATTGTCGGTTTTTGTAATCACCGACGGCAAATCCTATAAAATTCTTCCTGAAGCCAAAGATTACAAGCGGGTTGGAGAAGGAGACAACGGACCGAATACCGGCGGGATGGGGGCTGTATCACCGGTGCCCTTTGCCAACAGCACATTTATGAAAAGGGTGGAAGAACGCATCATCATACCTACCATTAAGGGGCTCCAGGCAGAGGAAATAGAATACAAGGGATTCATCTTTTTCGGTCTGATCAGTTGCCATGGTGAACCGTTCGTGATTGAGTACAATGCCCGGCTGGGTGATCCGGAAACAGAAGTTGTGCTGCCCCGTATTCAGAATGATTTTATTGATTTGCTTGAAGGGGTTTCACAGGGCACTCTTGCTGAAAAAGATGACATCATTATTGATCCCAATTTTGTCACCACTGTGATGCTCACTTCGGGAGGTTATCCCGGATCATATGAAAAGGGGAAGTCCATTACGGGTCTGGAGAAAGTCACAGGCAGTCTGGTATTTCATGCAGGCACAAAAACCGCCGACCCGGTTCCGGTTACCAACGGAGGTCGTGTTATTGCAGTCAGTTCCTACGGCTGCACCATGAAGGATGCGTTGTCAATGAGCTACAAGAATGCAGCGCTGATTGACTTTGAGAAAAAGTACTACCGGAAGGATATTGGGTTCGACTTGTAGTACAGTTTAATTTCTGAACCAGCTTTTTAGTTGTGAAATTTTACTAAATTTATACAACTAAGGATGGTTTCGTGAAAAAGCTGCTTGATTTCATAAAGCCCCCTGCCGGATGGATTGTTCCGGTTTCAATTGCTGCCAGCATTATTGCGGGTATCCTGGTTTATCTTTTTTATGTTTCCCGTGCTTCATCGTATATTTCGGATAAACCCGAGACCTGCGTGAATTGCCATATTATGGCACCACAGTATGCCACCTGGAGTCGCAGCTCACACCGCGAGGTGGCCCATTGCAATGATTGCCATGTGCCACATAATAATGTCCTTAACAAATATTACTTTAAAGCAAAGGATGGCATGCGCCATGCGACCATTTTCACCCTGCGTGCAGAGCCCCAGGTAATTTTCATCCTGGAGCCGGGACAGCGTGTGGTAAAGCAGAACTGCATCCGGTGTCATGAAAAAGTGCTTACCGACAATCGTATGGCATCGGTGAACCCGAAATTTACCATGTTGCGCGAAGACAGGCAGTGCTGGGAGTGTCACCGCGAAGTGCCGCACGGACGGGTAAGCAGCCTGAGCAGTGTACCCTACGCAAGGGTTCCGATGTTGTCGAGCCCGGTGCCGGAGTGGATGGGGAGATAATGTGATGATGTGATAATGTGATAATGTGATAATGTGATAATGTGGAGATGTGAGAATTGGAAACTTTGAAAAAGAAAAATTGTAACTTATACTATATGAGGCCAATTAGAGAAATAGTCGGCGCCAGGCCCTGGATCGGCTGGGTATTATTCGGAGGAACCATAGTGATTGTATTTCTTCTGGGGCTGCTGGCGGCTTCCATTATCCAGCGAAGGACGGAAGCTGTATTTGCCTATACACCTACAATTGACTATCCCGATTGGGAACCACGTAATGAGGTGTGGGGAAAGAATTTTCCAAGGGAATACCAGTCGTACCTGAAAACAAAGGATACCATCTTCAGAAGCAAATACAATGGCAGCGCCATGATTGATATGCTGGAAGTAGACCCCAGGATGGTGGTATTGTGGGCCGGATATGCCTTTTCAAAGGACTACAGCCAGTCGCGAGGTCATTACCATGCCATTACCGATATTCAAAATACGTTGCGTACCGGTGCTCCGATTAATGGAGCTCAAAGTCCACAACCCAATACCTGCTGGACCTGTAAAAGTCCGGATGTACCCAGGCTCATCGAGAAGAAAGGGACCGCTGAATTTTACAAGGGCACCTGGGAAACCATGGGATCAGAAGTGGTGAATCCGATTGGCTGCGCCGACTGCCACGATGCCAAAACCATGAACCTGAGGATATCCCGTCCCGCACTGATGGAAGCTTATGAACGTTCGGATAAGGATATCACGCAGGCAACGCAGCAGGAGATGCGTTCGCTGGTTTGTGCCCAATGCCATGTGGAATACTACTTCGACAAGAAAAAATACGATGGGGTATCTTATTTAACCTTCCCCTGGGATGACGGGAAATCAGCGGAAGAAATCGAGAAATATTATGATGAGATGGGGTTCAGCGACTGGACTCATGCATTGAGCAAAGCACCCATGTTGAAAGCACAGCACCCTGATTATGAAATTTATTCAACCGGTATACATGCGGAAAGAGGGGTGTCCTGTGCCGACTGCCACATGCCCTATATGAGCGAGGGTGGTGTAAAGTATACCGATCATCACATCACCAGCCCGCTCAGCAATGTGGCCAATTCATGCCAGGTTTGTCACCGTGAAGAGACTGATGCATTGGTTAAAAATGTATATGACCGCCAGGATAAGATCATTGAAAACCGTGATAAACTTGAGGAATTGCTCGTAAGAGCACATGTTGAAGCCAAAGCCGCATGGGATTTTGGTGCCACACAGGATAAGATGGATAAAGCGCTGCAGTTGATACGTCAGGCGCAATGGCGCTGGGATTTTTCTGCTGCAGGTCACGGCAATTCATTTCATGCTCCGGTTGAAATCAGCCGTATCATTGCCTCGGGCATAGGAAAGGCTCAGGAAGCCAGACTGGAACTGGCCCGGGTGCTGGCTTCACTGAACCACAATGAGGAAATACCTTATCCTGATATTGCTACCAAGGAAACAGCGCAGCGTTTTATCGGACTTGAAATGGCAACTCTGACCAGTGAGAAGGCGGAATTTCTGAAGACCGTTGTTCCTAAATGGCTGGAAGAAGCAGAAAAAAGAGAGGCAGTATGGGCAAAAAATGAATAAATCAAGTATTTTCGTGACTTACTAAACAGGTATCATGAAAATCCTTGCATGTTTTGCGCTTCTATTTGGTCTTTTATGCGAATTTACCATAGCCCAAACGCTTCCGGAAGGTTATATCCTGCAATACAAACAGGATTTCAACAACGGGAAATCGCTGTCGGATTTTGCTTTTAATCCTCCCGGGCACTGGAGTATTTTCAGCGTAAAAGGCAATTACTTCCTGCAGTGTACCGGATCCGGCGATTCATTGGTAAACTCAATGCTTCCGGCCAATACAGCCTTCTTAAGCAATAAGATATTCGGCGATTTCATTCTTGAGGCAGATGTAATGCCCGTTATTGATACCAACGGATTTGGGGAAATTTGCCTGTTCCTGGGGATGAAGGATAGCTCGAAGTTTTACTATGTGCAGCTGGCAAATCAATGCGATAGTACGCATTGCGGCGTTTTCCTGGTAAAAAATTCACATCCAAAAAAGTTGACAGAAACTTTTCCGGAAGCCATTACCTGGAAAGAAAAAAAATGGCACCATGTGAAACTGGAGCGCGATATAGTGAGACGCACCATTACCGTATTCCTGGATAACATGATTCAACCCGTGTTTCAGATTAAGGATTACGAGTTGGTGATGGGGATGGTTGGCGTAGGCTCTTTCAGTTCGCCCTGCAGGTTTGACAACATCAGCATCTGGTCGCAGACGGTTATTGCGGATGAATAGATTTTTAGGTAGATTTTGAGGAAATATTACCTGAGGCTTCGCCCCAGATCCCATTGTCACTTTTTGCAACAGCACAAAAAGTGACCAAAAACGCCGCCGCTGCTGATAAAAGGCTAAAAATCA
>CAYVBH010000121.1:0-11330 GCA_964449015.1 uncultured Bacteroidales bacterium | reverse complement strand
AGCCTGGTCAGATGATGGTTAAGGTTGTTCACGATGAGCTGAGCACACTCATGGGAGGCTCTAATGTGGATATAAACCTGAAAGGGAATCCTGTGGTTATTTTGATTGCAGGTTTACAGGGATCCGGTAAAACCACTTTTTCGGCTAAACTGGCAAACTACCTGAAAAGCAAAAGAGGCAGAAACCCCATGCTTATTGCCGGTGACATTTACCGCCCGGCAGCAATTGAACAGCTGAAGATTCTCGGGAACCAGGTTGAGGTTCCGGTATTCACCGAGGAAGGTAATTCCGATCCGGTGAAAATTGCTCAGGCAGGTATTAAGGAAGCAAAAAGACTGGGACATGACCTGGTTATTGTGGATACGGCAGGACGTTTGGCTATAGACGCCGGGATGATGAATGAAATAGAATCCATCAAGAAAAACATTACTCCGCAGGAAATTCTCTTTGTTGTCGATTCCATGACCGGCCAGGATGCCGTAAACACAGCCAAAGAGTTTAATGACCGACTCAATTTTGACGGGGTTGTACTTACCAAGCTGGATGGTGACACACGCGGCGGGGCAGCCCTTTCCATACGGGCTGTTGTGGACAAACCCATCAAATTCATCAGTTCGGGAGAAAAACTGGAATCGATAGAGTTGTTCCATCCTGAACGAATGGCCGACAGGATTTTAGGCATGGGAGACATTGTCACCCTTGTTGAGAAGGCACAGGAGCAGTTTGACGTGGAGGAGGCCCGCAAAATCCAGAAGAAAATAGCCAGAAATCAGTTTACCTTTACCGATTTCCTGGGTCAGATACAACAGATCAAAAAAATGGGGAACGTGAAGGAACTGGCCAGCATGATTCCGGGAGTGGGGAAAGCGCTTAAAAACCTCGACATGGATGACAATGCCTTTAAAGGAATTGAAGCCATCATCCAGTCAATGACCCCTTCCGAAAGAGATAACCCTGAAGTTCTTAATGGTACACGCCGTAAGCGTATAGCCGATGGATCCGGAACCAGTATTCAGGAAGTGAACAGGCTGGTGAAGCAGTTTGATGAGACCCGGAAACTCATGAAAATGATCACCACCAATAAAAACCCGATGCGCATGATGGGTAATATGCCCGGTATGCGCGGAAGATAAACAAATAGAACCATGCAACTCATCGACGGAAAAAAAATCGCGGCCGATATTAAGGCTGAAATTGCCCGGGAAGTTGAAGAAATGAAGGCCCGGGGACTCAAAACACCTCATCTTGCAGCAGTTCTTGTGGGACACGACGGAGCCAGTGAAACCTATGTGGCAGGTAAGGTAAAATCGTGCGGTGAGGTGGGTTTTAAATCAACTTTGATCCGCTACGAGGATGATGTGACCGAGGTCAGGTTGTTGCAAACGGTACAAGACCTGAATAATGATCCAGATATTGACGGGTTTATTGTCCAGCTCCCTTTACCTGCGCATATTTCCGAACAGAAAGTCATTGAAGCCATTGACCCGCGCAAGGACGTGGATGGCTTTCACCCAGTTAACCTGGGTCGCATGGTACTCGGACTTCCGGCCTTTGTTTCAGCAACGCCTGCCGGAATTATCGAATTGATCAGAAGATACAACATCCCTACCTCTGGCAAAAGTTGCGTGGTTATAGGTCGCAGCAACATCGTAGGTAAGCCGATCAGCATACTCATGTCTCAAAAGGCTGAGCCCGGTGATGCCACGGTTACGCTGTGCCATAGCCGAACACGTAATCTTGATGAAATAATCAGATCAAGTGATATCATCATTGCCGCACTGGGCAAACCCCAGTTCATTAAAGCTGATATGGTTAAAGAAGGAGCTGTGGTTATCGACGTCGGAATTACCCGGGTGAAGTCAGATCAAACTAAGTCTGGCTTTAAGCTGCTGGGAGATGTGAAATTTGATGAAGTGGCTCCCAAATGCAGTTTCATTACTCCTGTTCCCGGCGGGGTGGGTTTGATGACCGTGGTATCACTGTTAAAGAATACCCTTAAAGCTGCAAAAAAGGAAATCTTCCCATAAAAAATGAACATCCGCGTATGCATCTGCACTGTTGTGGTTTTTAGCCTGTTTCTTTCCGGGTGTCATAGCCGCAATGATAAAGATGATCAGCGCTACACCTGGTCGTCAGATGCACCTTTGACCATTCCTTACCGGATTCGGATGCAAAAAGCCGAAAGGGGCAATCTGCTTCGAAACCCTTCTTTTGAAAACGGCAGGACTTTCAATCTGGACAGTAATAATACATCGTTTGTCCTGGATGGATGGCAACAGGTAGGAAATCATGTGGAATGGGTTGACGTGCGAAACGACAGCATTTATGAAGCCGATGAAGCATATTCCGGATACAGGGCTGTTAAAGTGACACGGAATACCGCCTGGGAAACAGATGAACAGGGAGAAGGCGTTATCAGTGAATTCGTAAAAGTAATCCCCGGCAACTATCAGCTCTCTTTATATGCCAGACTTGAAAATGTATATCCTCTAAAAGCCAGGTTAGGTACCCGAATGTATGATGGAATTGATATCGGGCTTCAGTTTTTCGACAGGAATAAAATGCCAATCAAGGCACAGATCAGCTATCCCTTGGCCGGACAAATAATCGATGCTTCTTTCAAAGGGTTGTCGTTTGCAAACTATAATGAGATCACGTCTTTCAACTGGGGGAAAATTGTTGGAAAATCTGCGTACTTTCCATTTCAGGAGGGAGATATACCCTCATCGGCCCATTACGTGAAAGTCTTTGTCGGCCTGAAGGGGCGCGGAACAATATGGATTGACAGCATTAGTTTCATCTACACCGCGAAGAATTTTACAATTGCTGAAAGGATGCAACCCTATTCGGATACGGCGTATTCAACACCATTGACCGTAATACCTGTCCCCAAGAAGATGAAACGGTTGGAATCGGTGGTCTATTTTAAACCTGATATCGAAGCCGCCAGGTTACCTGTTATTATTATACCTGACAATGCCGATAAACTTGTCTTGGATGCAGCCAGCCTTATTCTGGAAAGCTTTCGGCAAGGTATCCGGAAAAGCATCGACGGAAACAATGAAATACCAGAGATTCGGATTTTAAGAGCCGGCAACGCTGCTGATGTTGAGGCTACAAAACTTATTATCAGCATCGGAAATACACCTTTAATGAAGAAATATGAGGCATTTGCACCTGTTCATGAGATAGCAGGACATCCTCAGGGCTATTTCATTTATTCACCTGTTGATCAACCCAACCTGGTTTTACTGAATGCTCAGGATGATGCCGGCTTGTATTATGCGGCTCTTTCTCTGGTGCAATTGTTTGACAATGATTTTCCTGTATTTCATAATTCATGTATTGTTGATTACCCGGATTTTTCATTTCGTTTTTTCGCCGCGCCTGAAGTTACGGCTGAACAACATACAGGTCAACAGCATGAACTGATCAATGAATTGACTGACTATAAGATGAATGGTATTTTTATCATGTCATCCGATGACAACACCAACAGCCTTTCAAATACGCTCAGCGTAAAGGGCATTACCGATCAGATAAGCAGCAGGGTCAGTGTCATTCAAATACCGAAGATGCTGACTCCGGATGATTCATCACTGACCTATTCCTATCCGCTGCAAACCATGCCGGGTGATTTTTATTCAGGTGAGTTAGCCATCCTGAACCATTTCGGAACAGGTAGCTTGTATAAACACCTGTTTGTGCCCCAGCTGTATCATAATGAAATGATCGATAACTCACTTTGTCATGGTCGACCTTCGGAAAAAGCAGATGTTAGTTATCTGTATTCCGGATCCTCATATTTCAGCACAAATACAGATGCTGCCGATATTGAACGATTTGCTCAATGCATGGGGGGGAAACCTGTATTCCTGGATAATTCCATGTTGATGTCTTCTGAACAGGGTGGTTTTAATGGAAGCTATCCCTGGTATCCGGGAAAGATCAGACTCTACAATGTTTTCGAGCCCTTTGGCAACGAAGAAATACGTGATTATTTATCCAGGCTTGACACTACTATTTACTTTCTGAATTACCCACCCAAAAGCGAGATAGATATAATACGACTTGCTACTGCTGCCGATTTCATGTGGAATGCAAAATCCTATTCAGAAGAGAGCTCGTTATGGAGGGTTCTGATGACGCGTTACGGAGTGGTTAATGCCCGAATGTTGCTGAATTATGCGGATAAATATGGACTTGTACTGGAAGTGTTGTTGAGGCTTGATCAAAAAAATTCAATCGCACGCAATTATAAAAATGGTCTCCAGATAATTGCCGACCTGACATCATTGGTTGGTGTGTTAGGTGAATCATTGGGTTCACAGCACATGCTTGTAAAGGAATTGCAGCAACTCAACGCCGGCCTGAAGGATAGATTGAGCAGATATAATTTATGAACAGCTGTGCAAAACTTATGTCTTCTTTGGTCAAATATACCATACAGGCAATCCTTCTTTTTTATTATATTAGCTGACAACTACTGTGGCCATGTTCAGCGATTGGGATAACTACGATGATGATTTCGAAACCTTGGAGTTGCTGAAGCGATATCAGGAAATGATTATCCGGAACAGCCATTGTTTCTTTGACCTGTGTGAATATGAGTGCATCATTGACTACTTCAGGGATCAGTATAACTACCGGGAGGCCGTTGATGCAGTCTGTCGTGCCATAAAACAGCATCCTGAAGCTTCTTCCATGAAGCTAAGATACAGCCAGTTGCTACTTGAAACAGGAAAACCGGGTAAGGCATTGAGTGTGCTGAAGAGCATTGAGACTGTTGAGAATCATAACTTTGAGATGCATCTTGCCAAAGGGCTGGCATTAAATATTACAGGAAAATGTACTGAAGCGGAACATTCTTTCCATAGCGCACTGTTGATGTGTGTTGAGGATAGGGATGAAGTGGCTTATGAAATTGCACAGTCTTTTATGCAGTTGGAAATGAATGATCTGGCCATAAAATACCTTCTGATTGCCATTCAAAATAATCCCGGGAATATCCTGGTGCTTTATGACTTGGCTTCCACTTACCTGAAGATCGACAAACCCCTGAAAAGCATCTATTTTTATCAGAAGTACCTGGATTGTGACCCTTTTGCCGAGCATGTGTGGGACAACCTGGGATTGGTGTTTGATAGTGTTGGAAATAAAGATAAAGCAGAGGAATCGTTTGATTATGCATTAGCAGTTAATCCACAGTATATTCCAGCTTATTTCGATAAGGCAGAAATGTTGCTCCGGAACAATGAACTTTGCAGGGCTGTCAGCGTGTATGAAGAGCTTTTGGCGGAAGACTCTTCGAATACCAAAGCCATGTGTGAGATGGGTTATTGTTATCACCAAATGGGCTTTTATCCCGAGGCACTTGATTTGTACAGGCAGGCATTGGTTGTTACCAGTGAATGTTCTGAAGCTTGGCTGGGTCTGGGTTCTGTTTATCTGAACATGGGGAAATTCATGCTCAGCGTCAACATGATAAAGAAAGCCGTGTCACTGCAACCTGAAAACGCAGACTATTGGTTTATGCTAGGTAAGGCATACAGCAATGCACGAAAACTGAACAAGGCCATTCTGGCTTTTACAAAAGCTTCTGAGTTGAATCCTTATGATTACGATACCTGGATGATGTGTGCGCAGCTGCTTTTCAAAAAAAGGAGGATTTCGGAAGCCGTATCCATGCTGCAACAATTGTTGGTATACAATAATGATGATCCTGTTATTCATTACCGGTTAGCTGCTTATTACGCCTATCAGGGCGATCTGAGTTCAGCACAGAAGTATCTGAAACAAGGATTAAAACTCAATTACCAGGAACACACCGAGATGCTCAGACTGTTTCCAAAAACCCGGACACTTCAGTTATTCAGGCAAATCATCGATAATCATCACCAATCCGACCGGGTATTCAAAAAATCCAAATAAAAATTCAATTCTGATATGGACATAAATCTTCCTTTCATTCCTGAGAGATCTTCTAAGCCAAGAACCTCAGGACTTACTATGATGATGGATAAGGGCTTAAGCACCCGTGAAGCTGAAAATTTTATTGAAAACAACGGTCCTTATACTGACCTGATTAAGCTTGGTTTTGGTACTTCAGCTGTTTGCGGTAATGTGGAGAAGAAAGTAAAGATTTACCGGGAGGCTGGTATCCGGGTATATCTTGGAGGAACCCTATTTGAAGCGTTTGCTATACGAAATATGTTTGATGAATACGTATCGCTTGTTAGAAAACTGAAAATTGACACCGTGGAGGTTTCCGATGGTTCAATGTATATGCACCATTCACAGAAACTTGATTTCATCAATAAATTGTCAAAGGATTTTACTGTTTTATCAGAAGTAGGTTCCAAGCAAAAGGGAGTTGAAATTCACGATGAAGTCTGGGTTGAGATGATGAAAAAGGAGCTTGGTGCCGGCTCCTGGAAAGTGATCGCCGAAGCACGTGAAAGCGGAACAACCGGAATTTATCATGATGACGGAAGTGCCAATGTAAACCTAATCAACCTGATCAACAAGAAACTGGAAGCATCCGCTGTTCTGTGGGAAGCCCCAACAGGCAAGCAGCAGGCCTGGTTTATTAAACTCATCGGTCCGAATGTAAACCTTGGAAACATTGCTTATAATGATATAATACCGCTTGAATGCCTGAGACGTGGTCTGCGCGGAGATACCTTCTTTGATTTTCTGCCTGACAATTTGAAGAACCAAAGACCTGATTCGTCAAAGTACCTGAACCTTGATTAACAGGTCAATTTGCAGTAGAAAATGAGATGTTTTGGTCTGATCGGTTTTCCGTTGTCACATTCCTTTTCAGCTAAATACTTTGCAGACAAATTCGAGCGTGAAAGATTAACGGACTGCACCTACTGTAACTTCCCGCTTGAACAAATCGGGTTGCTGAATCAACTGATTCAAGAGCATAATGACCTAATCGGACTGAATGTGACAATTCCATATAAAGAGCAGGTTATTCCCTATCTGCAGAGCATTGAAGAGGAAGCTGCTCAAATTGGAGCCGTCAATACCATTAGGATAATCAGAGACCGCAGTATCATTCAACTAAGAGGGTATAATACAGATGCATACGGATTTCAGGCATCATTAGAGCCTTTTGTCAAAAAGCATTTTACCAGGGCTCTGATTCTGGGAACTGGTGGCGCATCAAAAGCAGTAGCCTATGTTCTTAAAAGATTGGGCATGGAAGTGATTTACGTTTCGCGAAAACCCAGAATCAAAGGACACTTGTCCTACAGAGAGCTGACTCCCGACATGATGGCGTCATGCCAGGTGATTGTCAATACAAGTCCTTCCGGAATGTATCCGGATACTGATGTTTGTCCGGACATCCCATATGAATGCCTGACTTCAGAACATTTGCTTTACGACCTGATTTATAATCCTGCTGAAACAAAATTTCTCGCTCTGGGCCGTGTAAAGGGTGCTGTAACAATTAACGGCCTGCAGATGTTGCACCTGCAGGCCGATAAAGCTTGGGAAATATGGAATTCCTGATAGGTTTACAGCGTATTAAAGCATTATAGGGCAGACATCTCCTGTAGCTTGGCGCTGAATTTAATGCCATATTTACTGGCATTTTCAGCATTGAGCTCATACTTTAGTTTATCCGTAGAAACAACAAAGTTAATGGCAGAACCCTCATTCAGGGCACCGCTTTTTTCAGAAATAATCAGCGTACTTTTTCCGTTCAGCACAGGTACAATTTGAGCCATTTGTTTGGTGCGGGCAAAGGTGACGAAAATTATGTGGCAATTCTGAATTTCAGAAGGTTCCTTGTACCTCACCACCTGAATACTCTGTGAACCCACCTTTTTCCCTTTTGTAAAGGTTTCAAGTTCAGTGGCTACTTCTGAACTGCCCAGAACACCAATGATGAAATTACCCGTGCGGTAACTTGCTGGCCACTCAATTAATCTCGAGAAGTTATAAATATATAACGTCTGTGCCTTGGGAATAGACGTTTGCATGTACGCATTTGTTGCCCATAATAAAGCAGCCAGTGCGATAATTATCTTTTTCATCTCTTAAATTATTTAATCTCTGCAACTTTATACGGCAAGAAAAATAATTTGTTCACGTTTTTTTTTAAAAGCGCAATAAACATAGATGTAAGATTTCTTTTATTAGTCGAAACCTATTAGTTTATGTCAACCTGATACCAGGTGGATAGGTAATACCAGTAAGCATTAAACCCTGCGCCGGAGCTGAAAAACCTGCCAACCTGCGATCCTTACCGTCAATGATTCCAATGAATTCTTCCAGGCTGATTCTGCCCCTTCCCAAATCAACCAGGGTACCCACTATGGCCCGGACCATATTTCTTAAAAAGCGGTTTCCGGTAATGGTAAAAACCAGCTGATGGCCATTTTCAATCCAGCTGGCTTCAGATAAACTGCATATATTGCTTTTGACATCAGTATGGAGTTTACTGAAACTTGTGAAATCACTACATCTCAAAAGTGTTTCGCAAGCCTTATTCATCAGGGCAACATCCAGAATCCCTGAATAATTCCAGCAGAGATCGTCAAGAAAAGGATCTCTGACACTGCAGATTGTATATTTATATGTACGGGATAATGCTGAGTAACGTGCATGACTATCGGGTTTTACCGGATATACATCATAAATGACTATATCACGCGGAAGCAATGCATTCATCTTGTATATATAATCTTTGTAATTGCTGATGCATTGTGATGCATCAAAATGAGCTATAAAAAAAGAGGCATGAACACCGGTATCTGTACGCCCCGCTCCGGTTGTTTCAACATGCTCATGCAAGAGCACATTTAATGATTTGTCTATGAATGTTTGCACTGATTCAGCATTTGGCTGCTTTTGCCATCCATGGTATCGGGTACCCTTGAAAGACAACTCTATGAAATACCGGTTCATTGATTATCAAACTTTTCTGAACATCACAAAAGTAATACAATTAATTAGCTGTGAAAACCGGGGTAATTGAAAGCCGGGGATAGCACATTTGTTAGCCTCATCATGAATACTTCTACATATAATTTTATTAAGTCTCCGACACCATTCTTTGACGCTGCTTCTCCTTAGTTTCACGGCTTATAATGCACCACATTCACTTTAACAATTTTTAACACAGAATAATAAATTGTAAATCATTTAATTAACATACCTTAACGAATGATTCCGGGTTCGTGTGGCTCAAAAATTGTTACTTTCGCAATGGGTTGCAACTTGGATAAACAGGATAACCCGGGATTTTAATAACTTTTCTGATAATTCAAATGTTATAATTATGGCGGATATTTCTATCCAGATCAGGGAACTGAATGAGAAAATTGAGCACGAAAGTGCATTTGTTGAACGAATTAACCAGGAAATCAGGAAGGTAATTGTTGGCCAGAAACATTTGATCGACGGATTGCTGATCGGGTTGCTTTCTGACGGACATATTCTTCTTGAAGGTGTTCCCGGTTTGGCAAAAACACTGGCAATTAACACATTGGCACAAACCGTGAGTGCGGCATTTAGCCGAATCCAGTTTACTCCCGATCTGCTTCCGGCCGACCTGATAGGTACAATGATTTACAGCCAGAAGAAGGAAGAGTTCCAGGTTAGAAAGGGACCGGTTTTTGCAAATTTCATCCTGGCTGATGAAATCAACAGGTCTCCTGCCAAAGTGCAAAGCGCACTACTTGAAGCAATGCAGGAAAAGCATGTTACCATTGGTACCCAATCGTTTGATTTGCCCAAACCTTTTATGGTGCTTGCCACGCAGAACCCCATCGAACAGGAAGGCACCTATCCTTTGCCTGAAGCCCAGGTTGATCGTTTCATGCTGAAAATAGTCATTTCTTATCCTTCCAAGGAAGAAGAAAAATTGATTATGCGTGAAAATATAGCTAACGTATTCCCTTCAGCCAATACGGTTATTACTACTGATGACATTCTAAAAGCCAGGGAAACGGTGAAGGAAGTTTACATGGATGAAAAAATTGAGCAATACATTCTCGATATTGTTTTTGCTACAAGATTCCCTGCTGACTACAACCTGGCTAATTATGGCAACATGATTAGCTACGGGGCATCTCCCAGGGCCAGCATCAGTATTGCCAAATCAGCAAAAGCCTATGCTTTCATCAAGCATCGAGGATTCGTTATTCCCGAAGACGTCAGGGCTGTTTGCCATGATGTGCTGCGCCATCGCATCGGACTTACCTATGAGGCAGAGGCAGAAAATGTTACCACAGAAGATTTGATTACCGATATTCTGAATAACATTGAAGTGCCCTGATGATGAAGAGCAACGTTCACATATTGGTTCTCTTGCTGGTGTTTTCAGCTGCTCTTATACCGGTTCATGCCCAGAATTACATTGGTATGAATAAAACTGAGATTGCTGAAATGATGAAGACCAAAAATCCGCAATTTAAGCTTGACAAGAGCACTGTCAACCATGAATACAAATACATGAAATATGTTGACAAGATTAGTGAACAAACCTTGCTGTTTTTCCTGTCGGATGCGGATGTTTGCACCTATGTTCGATGGATGTGTGACTATTCAAATTTGAGTGACATGATCAGCATGCTCAATGCAAGTTACAAAAAGAGTGGTGTGAACACATGGACATATGCCAGCAAAGGCTTTAAGTATACTGTAAAACTTGAAGAAGAAGAATGGTATTTTACCATCAGTTTCCGTAAGAATTAGAATTGTTTGAATGGATGTTATGGAAACGAATGAGCTGCTGAAACGCGTAAGAAAGATAGAAATCAAGACCCGGGGTCTTTCAAAGCATATCTTTGCAGGGGAGTATCACTCCGCATTTAAGGGCAGGGGAATGGCTTTCAGCGAGGTCAGGGAATACCAGTATGGAGATGATTTCAGAAGTGTTGACTGGAATGTCACTGCCCGGTTTAATCACCCCTTTATTAAAGTATTCGAAGAAGAGCGTGAACTCACCGTGATGCTGCTGATTGATATCAGCGGTTCAGGAGATTTCGGAACCCAAAGCCGCTTTAAAGCAAATCTGATTACCGAACTGGCTGCTGTTCTTTCTTTTTCAGCTATTCAAAACAACGATAAAGTAGGTGTAATCATGTTCTCTGATCGCATCGAAAGGTTTATTCCTCCCAAAAAGGGAAGAAAACACATCCTGAGAATAATCAGTGAACTGATCCGGTTCAAACCTGAAAGCAAACAGACCAATATTACCATTCCGCTGCGCTACCTGGTTAACGTCATAAAGAAACGAAGCACGGTTTTCCTTATTTCTGATTTTATGGATGAGAATTATGAGGATGCCCTTAAAATTGCCGGCAAAA
>CAYVBH010000120.1:0-11386 GCA_964449015.1 uncultured Bacteroidales bacterium | reverse complement strand
TAACCTCTCATCAAATCTTCAAATTATCAAATTGCCGAATTGTCAAATTAAAACAGTCCGTGTATTGACGCATTTACCTTGTCAATCACCACGCTCAGGTCCTCGGGTTTATCAATGAAATTATAGGTATCCACGTCCACGATAAGCATTTTCCCGAGCTTGTAAGATTCAATCCATGCTTCGTACCGCTCATTCAACCGTTTCAGGTAATCAAGCCGGATGTTGTCTTCATATTTTCTTCCTCTTTTTTGAATCTGCTTAACCAGCGTAGGAACTGAAGCACGCAGATAAACAACCAGATCAGGAGGCTGGATAAGTGATGCCAGCATGTTAAACAGCGTGAAGTAATTTTCAAAATCACGTGTTGACATCAATCCCATGGCATGGAGATTGGGTGCAAAAATGTAAGCATCCTCATAAATGGTGCGGTCCTGCACGAGTGTTTTCCCCGACCGGCGAAATGACAGAATCTGATTAAACCGGGTATTTAAAAAATAGATCTGCAGGTTGAATGACCACCGTTGCATGTCGTTGTAAAAATCATTCATATATGGATTGTCATCTGCATCCTCATAATGGGCATCCCAGCCGAAATGTTTGGAAAGCAGGCTGGTCAGTGTGGATTTTCCCGAGCCGATATTGCCGGCAACAGCTATGTGCATACTCATGGACTAGTTGGCTTTTATACGCGATTGGATTTCAAGTAATTCTTCAAGATATTTTCTTTCATTGGAAAGCCTGGGAACCTTATTCTGACCTCCCAGCTTGCCTTTTTCCTGCAGCCATTTATAGAAGCTGCCTTGTTTGGCCGAATGAACGATGGGCTTTTCCAAGGTCAGGTTCAGATACCTCTTGGCTTCGTAATCTGAATTAATTGACATGAGGGCATGGTCCAGAAGTGTGGCAAAATATTTCAGATCATCGGGAGGGGCTGCAAATTCGATAATCCATTCATGGGCACCCTGGTGCTGATCGCTCATATAAACCGGTGCAGCAGTATAGTCAGAGATTTCAGCCCCTGTTTTGTCGCAGGCGATCCGCAAGGCTTTGTCGGCATTGTCAACAATAACTTCTTCTCCGAAAACATTGATAAAGTGCTTGGTTCGCCCGGATATGACCATTTTATGCGGGAAGAGTGAAGTGAATCTGATGGTATCCCCGATCATGTACCTCCAGAGTCCCGAATTGGTGGATATCACGAGCGCATAATTCCGGTCTTTTTCCACTTCGGATATGGACAGAGATTCTGATTTGGGTTTGTCATACTCATCCAGGGGTATAAACTCGTAAAAAATCCCGTAATCAAGCATCAGCAACATGTCGGTCTGAAGGGGATCATCCTGGATGGCAAAAAATCCTTCCGAGGCGTTGTACGCTTCAAGATAGTGCATCTTATCGGAAGGTATGATTTTCCGGAACTGCTCCCTGTAAGGAGTAAAGCTTACCCCACCATGGATAAAGAGCTCCAGATCGGGCCAGACTTCAAGAATGTGCTTTTTACCGGTATACTGCAGGATGTATTTCAGCATAACCAGGTTCCACGAAGGAACTCCGGCAATGCTGGTCACATTTTCCTGGATGGTTTGCTCTGCAATATGTTCCAGTTTTTCCTCAAATTTTTCCATCAGAGCCACTTCCTGGCTGGGTGTACGGATGAATTCGGTCCAAAACGGCTGATTTTCAATTAAAATAGCTGACAGATCGCCATAATAAGATTGCGTATTGTAATTGTCAATTTTATGGCTGCCTCCCAGGGTTAATCCTTTTCCGCTGAAGATCCTGCTTTCGGGGTTGTTTTGGAAGTAAACGGCAAGGGCGTCACGTGCCCCCTTAAAGTGGCAATCCTTTAAAGACTCCGTGCTAACCGGTATGAATTTGCTCTTATCATTGGTTGTTCCCGATGATTTTGCAAACCATTTGATATCTCCCGGCCACAGCAGGTTGCTTTCCCCTTTCCGGAGGCGGTCAACATAAGGTTTTAACTCGTCATAGGTTTGAATGGGAACAGATTCCTGAAAATCTTTGATGGCATTCAAATCTTTGAAACCGTATTTTCTGCCGAATTCTGTATCTACAGCCCTGCTGATCAGTTTTTGAAAAGTATCCTGCTGAACCTCAGCCGGATATTTTCGGAATAAATCCATCTGATGGCCCCTTTTTACATTGAGCCAATTGATTATGGATGTCAGGATGGGCATTGAATTCAGTTAGCAGACAAATATAACATAAAGTTAAAGAATCCTTTTGTTATTCTATGGATTTGCCTTTTGCGTTTTTTCGGAAAATAGTAAGCACTGCGCCTGCCAGGGCGATCAATGCCCCAAGGAGTGTGGCCAATGTATAATGCTCGTGCCTGATCCAGGTAGCTCCGGTATGGCTGATAATGGCCATCAATGCAAAGGTGAGCAAAGGGTTTAACACCAGAATGACACTTATCTTGTTGGCTTCGATGTAATGAATGGCCAGAGAAAGAAGTGCGTATGCAAAAAGCGTGTTGAGTCCCAAAAACAAAAGAATGAGCCATCCGGTGAGTCCAATATGAAGGAAATGCCCAAAATTGACCATAGGTAAATAAAGAAATACCGGCAACCCGAAAATAAACAGATTTAGTTGCATGGGCGGGTGTTTCAAAACCAGTACCTTAAGTAGAATTGAATAGGCAGCCCAGGTGACTGCTCCGATGATCACCCAGATGACTCCTGTTTGCCAGGATCCTCTGTCTGAAACAATATGATGAAGCTGTTCCCTGTAAAAAAGGATCAGGCCGGCAATCACCAGGATTAAACCGAATACCTGCCGCCATCCTGCTTTCTCATGGAAGAAAGTAAACCCAGCTACGGCGAGCAATACCGGGCCAAGCTGAATAAAAACCTGCGCGATGCTGGGTGTGGTGCGATTCAATCCTTCAATAAATCCGTAATAGTTAATTGCCAGGCAAATTGTAGCAATAATTAGCAATAACGGAGGCTTTTTCAGTATCCGCAGATAATAGGGCTTTTTAATAAAGTAATAGACTGAAAGCACGACAAATGCAAGAAAGAACCTGAACCAGGTAATGTCAACGGGAGACAGGTCATTCAGTGAAACCTTCAGCACGACAGCCAGTACACCCCATAAAACCGCAACAATAATAGCATACAGAACACCTTTCAGGGAAACGGGCATTTTCTTCAAGTGATTAAGTATCGGAAACCCAATGGCAACTTCAGGCAATAGTCTGTTGACTTAAAGCTGCAGGTTGAAATTGGGCTGTAAAGATAATTTTTATCTTTGATTTAGATACTTGTCTACTGCCTGTGCCAGATGACGGCCCTGGGAAATGGCCCTGACAACCAGGCTGGCTCCGGTGGCAGCATCCCCTGCGGCAAAGATTTTTTTTGTGCTGGTCTGAAATTGCCCATCAACCTTGATATTTCCCCGGGTATCGAACTCAAGACCCAGTTCACCGGCAATCCCTTCATGAACACAATGTACAAATCCCATAGCCAGTAAGACCAAATCGGCTTCAATGATTCTTACAGTTTCCGGTTTCTCTACCAGGGTCATTTTGCCGTTGTTGTTTACCCAGTCTACTTCAACTATCTCCAATTGTTTTACATGCCCTTTCTCTCCGGTGAAACGCCGGGTCGAAATACTCCAAAACCTTTCGCAGCCCTCTTCGTGAGAACTTGAGTACCTTACAATGTTAGCCCAGTATGGCCATGGGTTATCGTTCCTGCGTGAGGCCGGAGGTTTCGGCATAATTTCTATCTGCATCACACTTTTGGCACCCTGCCGGATCGATGTTCCCACACAATCTGAACCGGTATCACCGCCCCCGATCACAACAACCTTTTTTCCGGTTGCTGAGATTCTTTCGGGTTCATGAACCTGAATTCCCCTGTTGAGTTTATTCTGGCAGGTAAGGAAGTCCATGGCAAAGTGAATTCCTTTCAGATCAGCACCTTCAACCTGAATCCCGCGCGGTTTCATAGCACCTATAGTAAGGCATATGGCATCATAATCAGCCAGCAGGTCTTTTCCTTTAACATCTACGCCGACGTTCGTATTTGTTTGAAATATAAGCCCTTCTTCTCGGAGAATTTCAAGCCGTCTGTCAATGACTTTCTTATTTAACTTGAAATCCGGGATACCATACCTGAGCAAACCACCGATGGCATCGTCTTTCTCAAAAAGAGTAACCTGGTGGCCCCATTTGTTCAGTAAATCGGCACATGCCAGTCCGGATGGCCCGGAACCCACTACAGCCACCTTTTTACCTGTGCGAACTTCAGGAGGTCTGGGCACCACAAAGCCCAATTCATAACCCTTCTCTGCAGCAGCAGCTTCATTCTCCCTGATAGTAACAGGTTCACTGTGGATATTCAGGGTGCAGGCATTCTCACAAGGCGCGGGACATATTCTTCCGGTAAATTCCGGAAAATTGTTGGTAACATGAAGCAAATCTATGGCTTCCTGCCAGTTACCTTTATAAATTGCGTCCTGCCATTCGGGCATGTTGTTCATGACCGGGCAACCCCATTGACAAAAAGGTATTCCGCAATCCATGCATCTTGAGGCCTGGTCCTGGCGGTCCTTTTCATTCAGGGTTTGCTCTACCTCTCCGTAATCAGAAGTTCTTTCGTTCAGGGGCCTGTAACCAGCCACTTTTCGCTGTATCTGAATAAATCCTTTTGGGTTTCCCATATGATATGCTGTTATCGATTAATACTGTTAATAATGGAAGTGTGGCTCATCTTCCGTATGCTGGATTTTCTGGATAAGCTGCGAGATCTTTTGTTCTTCAAGCACTTTTTTATATTCCAGCGGTATGACCTTTACAAATTTTGGAAGGTAGGCATCCCAGTTCACCAGGATGTTTTCGGCTAGTTCACTGCGCGTATACAGGTAATGGTTGTTGATGATTTTCTGTAACTCTTCCAGGTCATCCTTGTCGCCAACAGGGCTCAATTCCACCATTCCTTTGTTACAGAAGTAGTCGAAGTTGCCCTTTTCATCAAGCACATACGCAATGCCTCCGCTCATACCGGCTGCAAAATTGCGTCCGGAATCGCCAAGCACCACTACCCTTCCGCCTGTCATGTATTCACAACAATGATCGCCGGCACCTTCAACAACGGCAATGGCTCCGCTGTTTCTCACAGCAAACCTGCCTCCGACCTGTCCATGGATATAGGCTTCGCCGCTGGTAGCACCATACAGGAGGGTATTACCGGCGATGATGTTTTCTTCAGGCTTGAAAGAAGATCCCCTTGGGGGAACTATCACAATACGGCCACCCGATAACCCTTTTCCCAGATAGTCGTTGGCATCACCTTCCAGTTCAAAATGAATGCCCCTGGCCAGGAAGGCTCCGAATGACTGGCCGGCAGAACCTTTGAACTTGCATATGATGGTACCGTCGGGCAAACCCGCTTCACCATGCAAACGGGTAACTTCTCCAGAAAGCATGGCACCTGCAGTTCTGTCGGTATTGGCTATATCCATGCAAATCCATACTTTTTCTTTGCTGCTGATGGCTTTATTGGCAAGCCGGATCAGCTGATGGTCAATAATCTCTTCTATCTTATGGTGTTGATGAGAAGTGCAATGAGTGGCATATTTTTCTGCTTCTGCCGGACGGTGCAAAATAGCTGACAAATCCAGTTTGGAAGCTTTCCAGTGATCCAGATCGTTACGCTGTTCAATGAGGTCAACCCGTCCGACCAGTTCTTCAAATTTTCTGAATCCCATCTCAGCCATGATCTCACGAACCTCAGTGGCCAGGAATCTGAAAAAATTGATTACGTATTGGGACTTCCCCGTGAAGCGTTTGCGCATTTCCGGATCCTGGGTGGCAACCCCAACGGGACAGGTATTCAAATGACACTTGCGCATCATGATGCATCCAAGCACAATGAGCGAACTGGTTGCAAATCCGAATTCTTCGGCACCCAACAGGCCGGCATAAACTACGTCCTTACCGGTTTTCAACTGACCGTCTGTTTGAAGTACCACTCTGTCACGGAGATTATTGATAACCAGCGTTTGCTGTACTTCAGCTATTCCTAATTCCATGGGCAGGCCCGCATGTTTTATTGAGCTGGCCGGACTGGCGCCTGTGCCGCCTTCGCATCCGCTGATGGTTATGCCATCGGCATGTGCTTTTGCAACACCTGCTGCAATGGTCCCAACTCCTTTTTCGGAAACCAGCTTCACGGTTATGCGGGCGCGCGGGTTGGTGCATTTCAAATCGAAAATCAGCTGCGCCAGGTCTTCAATGGAATAGATATCATGATGCGGCGGAGGGGAGATCAGGGTGATACCGGGAGTGGAATGTCTTAGCCGGGCAATGATGGAATCAATTTTATGACCCGGAAGTTGTCCTCCTTCACCCGGCTTGGCGCCCTGTGCCACTTTAATCTGTATTTCGTCGGCATTGATCAGGTAATTGGTGGTCACCCCGAATCGTCCTGATGCTACCTGTTTGATGGCACTGCGTGCGTTGGTTCCATCAGGGCGCGGAAGGAATCTTTCAGCATCTTCACCACCCTCACCTGTATTGCTACGACCGCCGATCGCATTCATGGCAATTGCCATGGCTTCGTGAGCTTCCTTGCTGATGGAACCAAAGGACATGGCGCCGGTCACAAACCGTTTCATAATCGACTCAACAGGTTCAACCTCTTCCAGGGGAACCGGGATGCCCTTTTTCAGATTAATACAACCCCTGATAAACAAGGGTTTGCGATTTTGCTCGTTCACCATGGAAGTGAATTCCTTGAACTTTGCGTAATTATTGGTACGGGTAGCCCATTGAAGCAACCCAATGGTTTCCGGATTCCAGGCATGTTGCTCGCCGTTTCTCCGGTAATGATAAACTCCCTGGGTGGTGGGGACAAGACCTTCCTGATTGCCGGGAGAGAAGGCCATCCGGTGTTGCATCAGGGCTTCCTTTGCAATTTCAGTCAATCCGATACCTCCGATCCGGGAATCGGTTCCGGTGAAATAGGTATGGGCTACCTCTTTGGATAAACCAATGGCCTCGAAAATCTGGGCTCCATGATAGCTGCGCAGTGTGGAAATACCCATCTTGGACATGACCTTCAGCAATCCCTTGTCGATTGCTTTGATATAATGCTCCCGGGCGGTTACATAGTCGTCTTTGATCTGCCCGGTTTCACACAACTTTTCAATGATGGCAAAGGCGCAGTATGGGTTGACCACGCTGGCACCAAAGGCAAAAAGCAGTGCAAAATGGTTCACCTCCCTGGGTTCGGCCGTTTCAACGATAAGGCCAATCTGCATTCTTTTTTGCGTATTGATCAGATGGTGATGCACTGCTGAAACTGCCAGAAGTGAAGGTATGGGCGCAAGTGATTCACTAATGCCACGATCAGAAAGAATGATGAAGTTCCTTCCCTGATCAACAGCATCTTCTGCTTTTTTACACAGCTCTTCAATTGCCTTTTGAAGTGTTTCTCCCGCATTGGGTTTACCCGCTTCAAAAAGCATGGGCAAAACAACATGAGAAAACTGCTCCTGGTCGAGGTTCTTGATCTTGCCCAGGTCTGTATTGGTTACGATTGGGCTTCGGAATTTGATCAGTTTGCAGTGTGAGGGTGATTCAATCAGCAAATTGCGGGAAACCGAACCGATATAATTGGTGAGTGACATCACCAGACCTTCCCGGATTGGATCAATGGGCGGATTGGTCACCTGTGCAAAATGCTGTCTGAAATAGTTGAACAACCGCTGGGGTTTATCTGACATTACGGCAAGCGGTGTATCATTTCCCATGGAACTTACCGGTTCCTGACCGTCTATTGCCATGGGTTTAATGAGCACTTCGAGATCCTCCTTGTTGTATCCAAAGACCTTCATGTAGGTATTGTGCTGCTCTCCCAGTGTGGTGGGAATCCGTTCTTTTACCACAATGTCTGACAGTTCAATGCGGTTTTCCTTCAACCAGTTTTGATAAGGATTTCTTTCGGTGAGTTGCCTTTTCAATTCATCGTCGGGAACAATGATGCCGAAACGGGTGTCAACCAGCAGGATTTTTCCGGGTTTCAGCCTGCCTTTTTCCTTGATCTGGCCGGGGGCAAACTGCTGAACGCCGACTTCGGATCCCATGACAATGATGTCGTCTTTGGTGACCACATAACGAGATGGCCTCAGTCCGTTTCGGTCAAGCGTGCCTCCGATAAAGCGCCCGTCACTGAATACGATCGATGCCGGGCCATCCCAGGGTTCCATAATGGTGGAATGATACTCATAGAAAGCCTTGAGACTCTCAGGAATTGGATTTTTGTCGTTCCACGATTCTGGAATCAGCATACTCAGGGCATGAGGCAGTAATTTTCCGGTGAGCACCAGAAACTCAAGCACGTTATCCAGAGATGCCGAATCACTTTTATCAGGTTCAATGACCGGGAAAATCTTTTTCAGATCTTCACCCAGAACGCCTGTTTTCATAAGGGCTTCCCGGGCGTTCATCCACATCCTGTTTCCCTTGATAGTATTAATTTCTCCGTTATGACCCAGTAAACGGAACGGTTGTGCCAGGTCCCAGGTGGGAAAGGTGTTGGTAGAAAATCGTGAATGGATCAGCGCAATGGCGCTTTCCAGCTTCTGATCACGCAGATCGATGAAGTATTGACGTAACTGGTGTGAAGTAAACAATCCTTTATAAATCATAACTTTAGATGAAAGGCCAGTCAGGTAGAAGGCCTCCTTGTGCATGATATCCGAATGGCGCACACGATTCTCGGCCTGTTTGCGGGCTATATATAACTTCCGCTCCAGCTCATCCTGTTCAAAGTCGCCTGAAACAAAGATCTGCCGCATGAATGGTTCGGAAGCCCTGGAAATTTCTCCCAGAATCTCACTGTCAACAGGGACATCCCGGAAACCGATCACACACAAACCTTCAGAGGTAACGGAATCAACCAGGATTTTTTCACATTCCTGTCTTTCTTTGGCTCCTCTGGGAAAGAAAACCAATCCGGCCCCGTATTTACCTTCAGCCGGAACCTTAATTCCTTTAGCAAGGAAGAAACTATGCGGCAGCTGAATCAGGATTCCGGCACCATCTCCGGTTACGTTGTCAGCACTTTCGGCCCCGCGGTGTGACATGTTCTCCAATACTTCCAGTCCGCGGTGGATGATCTCATGGGATTTAATACCCCTGATTTGGGCTACAAATCCAATCCCGCAGCTGTCATGTTCCTGGGAAGGATCATACAATCCTATCTTATTTGGCAATCCGTAACTAATCATATGTGTTTTTGTTAATTATTCTAATTGAAAAAGGCCATCCTCTTTATTGAGAATGGCCTTTTGTAATTGCACAAGTATACCATCCTCAACTAAGTTGAAGTTTTTTATTATTAATAATATTGAATATTATCTCCATACTCTAAAATAATTGAGGCAAATTTATAAATAAAATGTATTTTATCAAATATTACCCCTTTTATTATAGGGTAAAGAATTATTTTATGATCTTTCTTCAATTGGTTCATAGTCTACCCGACCAAATATATTTTTATAAGCAGGCCTGATAATCCTGCGCGAGGCGAAGGTAACTTCTTCGAGACGGTGTGCACACCAGCCGGCCATTCTGGCAATTGCAAAAATCGGCGTAAACAATTCCTTGGGAATATCGATACATTTGTATACAAAGCCCGAATAGAAGTCGACATTCGCACTGATGACCTTGGAATTCCCTCCCTTGAAGCTGGCAAATGCTTCGGGAGAAAGTTCTTCAATGGCTTCATAAAGAAGATATTCATCGGTTTTTCCCTTGGAACCAGCCAGTTCCCGGGCCTTATCTTTTAAAAGAATAGCCCTGGGGTCCGATAAGGTATAAATGGCATGTCCGATTCCATAAATTTTGCCGGATCCGTCGCCAGCTTCTCCTTTAAGAATCTTCTTAAGATATTCCAGAACTTCCTTTTTGTTGTTCCAGTCCTTCACGTTTTTCTTGATGTCTTTCATCATTTCTTCAACTTGCAGGTTGGCGCCTCCGTGCAGGAATCCCTTCAGTGAACCCAGACCGGCAGATATGGCCGAATAGGTATCGGTACCGGCCGAACTGATTACGCGGGTAGCAAAAGTGGAGTTATTACCTCCCCCGTGCTCGGCATGCAGCACAAGCGCCAGATCAAGAATATCGGCTTCAAGCCGGCTGTAATTCTCACCCTTGAGCATGTACAGGAAATTTTCAGCAGTGCTCAAAGAAGGATCCGGATGCCGGAATATCAGGGATTTTCTTTGATAGGTATGGCGGAATCCGAAATAAACATAGGCTGCAATTACCGGAAACTTGGCAATGAGGTTCAGTGATTGCTTCAGCAGGTTGATGTGTGAATAGTTTTCCGCCTCATCATCTTGTGTGTACATAACCAGTACCGAACGGGCTAGCATGTTCATGATGTTCTTACCGCGGAACGAAAGAATGAGGTTGACAAAGGCATTAGGCAGATCGCGGTGACCGGCCATATAGGAAGTGAACAGTTCCAGATCATCTTTTGAAGGAAGCTTGCCTGTGAGCAACAGGTATACGGTTTCATCAAAACCATGCCTTTTGTCATTTTGAAATCCATGCACCAGATTCTCCACGTCGATTCCCCTGTAGTAAAGTCTGCCATCACAGGGAATTATCTGGTTGTCCTTTTTCTCATAACCCACTACGTCGCCAATATTAGTTAGGCCAACCAGCACGCCTGATCCGTCCTGGTTTCGGAGTCCCCTTTTAACATTGTAGGTATCAAAAAGATTTTTGTCAATCTGTGAAGCTTTGACGGTTAATTCCTCTAGCTTCTGCATGAATTCATTTAGTGGTTGCATGGTAAATTAGATTTACGGTTATTAAATAATTGCGGTCAGGTTCTCACCTGGCCATTTCCAAAAATGATGTATTTCGGAGCCATGAGGTCTTTAAGTCCCATAGGTCCTCTTACATGAAGTTTCTGATTGCTGATTCCCATTTCGCCGCCCAATCCGAATTCATTACCATCGCTGAAACGGGTGGATGCATTGATGAAACAGGCAGCCGAATCAACTTCGTTGATAAAGCGCATACCTTTTTCATAGCTGTCGGTAACAATGGCATCGGAATGGTGCGAACTGTAATTATTAATGTGGTCAATGGCTTCGTCCAGATTTTCCACAACCTTAACAGAAAGTATCAGATCCAGATACTCGGTACGCCAATCTTCTTCTGTGGCTTCTTCTGCTGCCGGGAGTATCTTCCGGGTTTTTGTGCAACCCTTCAGTCGGACACCTGCCTGATCATAGGCCTTTTTCATTAAAGGCAAAAATTCTTCAGCCACCTTGTGATGAACAAGAAGGGTTTCCATGGTATTGCAAACACCCGGACGCTGAACTTTGGCATTATAACATA
>CAYVBH010000119.1:0-11493 GCA_964449015.1 uncultured Bacteroidales bacterium | reverse complement strand
CAGCTTTCCGGTATTCCACATTACTTTCCTCAATGGCCGTTGAAACAATTACAACCTGAGTATCGGCTGATATTCCCGATCCATCCTGGAAAAAACAACGGATCCCCTGTTTTTCGAACTGTTCCTGGATCAGCATCTTGTTTTGCTGGTTAAAAAGCCTGTCCGATCCGCTTACCTTTTTGCCGACACCCTGCAGATATTGCGCTATGGCGCTCATCCCGGTTCCGGCTATACCGATAAAGAAATAATTTTCAAATTGCTCTATATTCATATAGTTTCAAAGTCTGTTTCAATAACCAAATATAAAACTTAAAATGTGCGTGGGCCAGTAATATTATTAACTTGCTGCATAATTCAATTTTCCCATTTAACCTGGTCTAAATATAACAAAAACGATACTATTGAAGAAGCAATAACTATATTTGAAACCAAAATGTCCACGTTGGGCGCGGACAACAACCATATCTATAACCATTCGAAACTTAAGAAACAACAGAAGTAATGATCAGCTGAACAGACGTGGTAAGACTATAAACAGCACCCGGTTAAAAGCTGAGAACAGGATTGATTTCCTGTAAGTAATCCATAAAATAATCGCATGCCGGAAAATACCAGCGTAAATCATATTGAAAAAACCACATGCAAACAGCCCTGAATCAGCTGAAAAGGAAAATCCCCTATGGTTGGGATTTGAACATTTACAGAGGATGCAGCCACCAATGCAGGTATTGCTATGCCATTTATTCTCATGAGTTTTTGGGAGAAGCTGACTTTTCCAAGGTATTTGCAAAAACGAACATTGCGGAGCAACTGGACCTGGAATTAAGCAGGCCCGGGTGGAAACGGGATGTCATAAATATTGGAGGCGTAACAGACAGCTATCAGGATGCAGAAGCAGATTTGAAAATAATGCCGGATGTTTTGAGGGTCCTGATCAGACACAAAACGCCGGCCATTATCTCTACCAAATCAGATCTGATACTCAGGGATTACGACCTGATTGCCGAACTGGCTCAGATAACCTATGTGAACATTGCAGCAACCATTACCACTACAGATGAAAACATGCGCCGGCAGATTGAGCCCCATGCGAGTACTTCTGCAGCCAGGTTCAACATGCTGAAAGAATTCAGAAAAACAAATGCTTCAACAGGTTTGCATACCATGCCCATCATTCCTTTTCTCACCGATTGTTATGCTAACATTGAGAATTTGTGCTCCGAAGCTGCAAGGGTTGAAGTTCACTACATGCTGCCGGGAGTATTGTATTTACGCGGGACAACCAGAAAAGTATTTTTTGATTTCATAAAACAACAATTTCCCGATCATTTTAACGACTTAAAAGAATTGTATCAAACCGGGGGAGCAAATAAGACATACAAGGAGAAGCTTTATAGCGAAATTGTCAATCCGTTGCGAAAAAAATACGGTATATCAAGCAGCTATATCAAACCCATGAAAGAAAAGATGCATCAAGACACCTAATCTTCAGAATTAATAATTCAACACCAAACTAATACAAACAAAAAGGAGGTACCCGTGATTTACCACATTACAACCCATAAAGACTGGGAAAAAGCAAAAACGGAAAATGAATATACGGCACCGTCACTGCAGACTGAAGGTTTTATTCATTGTTCAACGCTGAAGCAGATAACCGATACGGCAAATATTTTCTTCAAAGGTCAGAGCGGACTGGCCATTCTGTGCATTGATGAGTGTAAACTAAAATCGGAAGTGAAGTTTGAGGATCCGACTGGCGGAGGTAAACATGATCCGAACGTCGGTAATTTGTTCCCGCATGTTTACGGTACGATTAATATTTCTGCGGTTATTCAGGTATTTGATTTCCCGCCGGATGAGAAAGGATTTTTTTCATTACCCGAAGGGATGGAGGGTTAGTAAATTACATAACAAGTAGTTTTGACGGCATGGTTTTTTCATTACAAGAGGCTGTTGTTGAGCGTAACGACAGAGTGCTGATCGACAGAATAAACTGGGAAGTGCAACCTGGTGAACGCTGGTGGATTTGCGGGGCCAATGGTTCGGGGAAAACCACATTATTGGAAGTGCTCATCGGACAGTACAGGCTTGCCGGAGGTTTGATGCTGCTGCCCGATGAAATGCCTTTTGAAAAGTTCATCTCATTGGTTGCCATGGTCAGAAGGGATTTTTCGTTGAATCACTTGTTCAACCGGTCGGCCAGCTTTTACCAGCAACGTTACTTTTCACTGGGAATTGAGGAAACACCTCTGGTGATTGATTTTATAACCTCCGAAACCGGAATCTCCAAAACAATTATCCGCTCTGCTGCCGGGGATTTCCATGCTGACAAGTTAATGGATAAGCACATTGTATCCCTGTCGACCGGAGAAGGACGCCGAATCCTGTTACTTATGTTGTGGCTGGCTGAAAAGAAAATCATTTGCTTTGATGATCCGTATGCCGGATTGGATTTAAATGGCAGGGAACTGGTTAATCATACGCTTGAAAACCTGGCAGCTAAACAGGTGACAATACTGGTTACGGGTACGGATATACAGCCCCCTGATTATATTGACCATGTATTGTATATCAAAGACCAAAAGATTACATATTGCGGAAAAGCAGGCGAATTCAGAATCAATGGAATGGAAACGGAATTCACACAAGATGATTTCACACTTCTCCATCATGTTAAAGATTCTTTTAGTTATTCTTTCCACGTTGCTGCCGGAATGAACAACATCACCGTTTGTTATGATGAAAAGACCTTACTGGAAAACTTTTCCTGGCAAATTATTCAGGGCGAGAAATGGCTGCTTACCGGGGCGAATGGTTCAGGCAAAAGCACGCTCATGAGTCTGATATATGGCGATAATCCTATGGCTTATGCGTACGAGTTGGTAGTATTCGACCGGATAAGAGGAACCGGGGAGACTATATGGGATGTGAAAAGGCCCATGGGATATTATTCTTCGGAATTACAGCAGTTCTTCCCACGCAACATGACGCTTTATGAAGCTGTTTTAACCGGTTACAGCGACCATCTTATTGTCAGAGACAACCTTTCAAAAGAACATTACAGGCAGGCAGACGAATTGATTGAAGCTGCAGGAATTTCAGATAATAAAGAAACGCTCCTGTTTCGTCTTTCATTCAGCCAATGCCGGTTGGCACTTGTCTGCCGGGCACTGGTCAAACACCCGCCCTTGGTTATACTGGATGAGCCATGCCAGGGACTCGACCGGAAAACAACCGCTATCGTCAACCGTCTGACAGAGGCTGTTTGTGGCGATAAGCGGAAGACGCTGATTTATGTAACCCATCAGACTGATGCTATTCCGGGAATCATTAACCGACGATTGGAGCTTTTCAGGCAGAGCAGTAATGATTTCTGAAAAAATATTACGGGTAAAAAACGAGGCTGTTTAAATAGTCATATAAAGAGCGTAGTCAGGAGACTACGCTCAGCATTCATGGATGACTTTTAGTATAATGTGCTAGGCTTAGTTTGCAACTACGCCTGATAAATTGACTTTTTACACATCCTCTTTAAAAATCAGATCTTCTTACCAATATAAAATACGTAACCGTAATAAGCCTTGTACTTGTAATACAAGTGCTCTTCATGTACTTCACTGGCGATGAAGTCTTCAGCTGCTTTATTTCCGGCATGATTTTTCAGAAAGATTTCCCGCGCTTTAACCTGTAGCGTATAAAAATGTTCGGTCCAGCAGTTTTCGGGCAGGATGAAACATGCCACCGGAACATAGCCGGCCTGCTGCATTACCCGAAGCTTATTGGGTATGGTGTCAATCTGGTCATAGGCATCTTTCCAGAAAGCTTCGATTTCATCGGGCCGTTCATCTGTGAACCAGGATGCTTCTGATACCGCGATATAACCTCCGGTTTTCAGGAAAGGCTTCCATTCATTCAGGCCTCTTTCAAAACCCATGAAGTAGATGGCTCCTTCTGACCAGATCAGATCGAGTTCCTCCTGGTGAAAAGGCAGGTTGTCCATAGAGCCAACCATGCCTTTTACCCGGTGTTGCAGGTTCAGTCCGGCTGCCTGTTGATTGAAAAGGTCAATAAACCGGGGAAACAGGTCAATGCCTGTTATCTGACCTGGAGCATGCTGTGCCAGCACCATGGTTTGTCCCCCGGTGCCACAACCGATGTCGGCGATGCGTGATGATTCATTGAGGTCATCAATGAAGCTCAGCGCCCGCACAGTCGTTTCGGGACTTCCGGGTCCCTGACGTTCTAAAGTAGAAAAATATTCACAAATTAAGTTAAAGTCAAAATCGTGTATGGAATTGTGTTCGTTACTCATGATTTTTATGTGTTTTGGCTTAAAAACTGGTTATCTGCAACAAGTATAGAAACCGATCTCCAGCCTGAAATTAATAAATTAAAATAATAAGACAGGCAGGTTGATGCCTGAGTAAAATGAGGTCATAACCGGGGCGATTGCCCGGGTTATTTAGATTGCACGATCCGAATAGTAGTTAAACATCCAAAGGTTTTAGACGGGACAAAGATAGTTATTTATTGATTTGATGATTTGATGATTTGATGATTTGCTAATTGTCATGCTATTGTTCGGCTTAGTTTGCAGCTAAGCCGGAGTTTTCGACTAAAGCTGGTTATGTTTAATAATTTTGTTTTGCAGGAATATTTCAGCAGGCTCAAGAATATTTTCGTGTAAAATTTTGTCATTAAGAAAATGACGCTTATATTTGCACACCTTTAAAAAAGCAAGGGCGCTTAGCTCAGTTGGTTCAGAGCATCTGCCTTACAAGCAGAGGGTCGCTGGTTCGAATCCAGCAGTGCCCACCCTGATTTACAACCACTTACAAGGGTTAACCCTGATAAGTGGTTTTTTATTTGCATACGATTTACATACAACCCCTTTATATACGATATCCAAAGGGTTTTGGGAGTGTAATAAAAGACTTGTAAGTCCTAAATTGAATATCCTATCAGGGCAAAAATAAATTAGAATGTTTCTACAAAAAAAGCAGGGCATAAACCCTGCTAATTCAATAATTAAGATATTCGTTGTTGTTATCCCTACATCTTAATGCCCAAAAGTGTTAAAATGTAACACCCTGGTAAGAAAAAATATTGTGATTATAGCGTTGTTACCCGAAGGATAACAAAATGAAAAAAATTAGCACCCGAACGACCCGGCAACCGACCGCAGGGAGCTCATGAGGCCCACACAATTAATCGACCGAAGGGAGTTAATGAGAGCTTATCGAATAATTGCGTATGACCATATATGTAAAGCACAGATTCCAAGTGTTTATTTATTTTAATCTTTTGCCAGAGTATTAACTAAAACCTGAAACCCATGCTTAACAATTTTCCGGACTTCACGGGACATGATGTTTTTGCTGGCCTTGATGTGAATAAAGGTTCCTTGGCTGTGAATATTATTGTTGATGATATTGAGCATCGCAACCTTACACAGCTGCCTGAACCTGTCACGTTGTCTAATTATCTCACTGGGAATTTCCCGGGAGCTAACTAGTAATGATTTTAATATCGCGCAAATATTCGAGACCCGTACATACAGTGGAGAGAGACTCACCGCGAGGCTTCTGCCACACGACTGTCTACTCGCGAATGAATGACATATCATTTCGCCGTTTTAATAAGCAATAATCGTCAAACTGAGATTATTTTCTATAAATAATCCGATTGGAGTATCTGGAATATTCAGTGGTTAAACTAAAATAATATACGCCATCAGGAATGTTTTCCGGGGTCCAGCTGATTTCATAATCACCTGCAACTTCCTGGGTTTCTTTGCTTTTTTTAATTATATATCCCTTACTATTATATATTTCAAAATTTACTTTACTGCTTTTGGGTAAACTGTATTTTATTACTATTGTGGTATTAAAAGGATTTGGTATAGCGCTAACTTTAAACGACGAGATATCTGTTTTCACTTCCTTATCCGAAGTAATATTATTTACAAATTTGTGCATCCAATTGTACATAGCTTCAACGTCTGACTGACGATAATCATGCCCGCCTTGAAAAGTATTAAATACCACATTTGTGTTTCCGGCATATAAAAGGTTCTGGAATATGGTTTGATTTATGCTTAAAAGACCATCATCCGTTCCGCAAACAAAGTAAATGGGTAGGTTTTTAAATTTTTTGACCGCATCAGAACCTAACTCCGTTGTACTATACCATAATGCTGCTGCATGAAGCCCTATAGCGGCCCATGTGTGCGACGAATTCTGAGCAATATGCCACGTTCCATAGCCGCCCATTGAATGCCCACATAAATATTTTCTGGTAGGATCTATACTAACATGTTTTTCAAGTTCAGCCATACATTCCCAAATATCAGTTTCGGAAATACCCTGATACCAAATATTTCCTCTTCCCCAAGGTGACAATAAAAATCCATCCTCAAAAGCATAACTTGAAGATGCCGCATTTAAATAAGGATATGTCATGTATTGAATGGTATTTGAAGCTACTTCCCACAATCCATGTAACTGCACATACAATGGGTAAGTTTTGGTTTTATCCCAGTTTCTTGGCGGACTTACCCATGAAAAGGAAATCTTTCCATCGGTGGGCGATCTCCAGGATAATATAAATGGCCGACTTCTTTGCAAATAACTGGAAAGTCTTTTCGCATTTGATATATCTGTTTCATTGTTAAATGCCAAATAAGTATTTTTAAGAAAATTCTCATCATCATTTGAATAATCTGTTTTTGCATTGATAACATCAATCATCGATTGACAATGGATTTTAAAAAATTCATGATCAGTTCTGGCAGAAACTGCTTGTAAAGTGTCTTTTAAGGCAGTTATATAATCATTATTTTGGGCGTGCAGGTTATTGTTACTGACACTTACCAATAAAATGATTAAGCTCAAAAAAAGAAGTCTGGTTTTCATCCGTATATCTTTTTTTAAGGTCAAATGAACCCCGAAGGGCTCACTGAAAGTAAACTCCATGTTTGTTATTTTAGCTTCACCGAGCTCTTAATCTCAGTTCATTGGTGTTTAGCTCCGCTGAGCTCGCAAGCTCGGTTGTGTTTATTCGCAAACATGTTCGTTTCAAAAAGTATTTTTTAATGAATACGCCCTAGGGTTGTACAACTTATATGATCCTTTCGAAGGCAAATACCCTATCTGGAATTTGAATGTATGGGAATCAACAAAATGCTGGTTTTTGTAAAAGGAGCAAAGCAAATCATTAAATCCTCTTACCCAAGTCATATTTAAGTTTTCAATACTATTTTCTTGAATTTCATTGATATTATCGCGACCGCCAGAGACCTCCGTTAAACGCAATAAATTTTTTGATATACAATGGTTTAGGGTATTTTTATTAGTTAATTCTCCCGACCGTTTCCCGATAATTATTGAATCTCATGTTTTTTTGCTTTCTATTTTACCAACCAGAAGGAAAACTGGTAAAGGTGATCCCTGTTAATCTTTCGGTAAACAAAAAAGCAGGGCATTAACCCTGCTCACTTAATAATTAAGTTGTGAAATTTGTTATTGCTACAAAAGCATTCCAAAGCTTTGTTGTTTCATTCTCAACAGGTATTTATTTTTTTTCATGCTGGGGATGGCTGTTACATACCCTGATATTGTGAAAAATATCCCCATTATTGTTCACGGGTTTAATCTATTTTCTTCGCTACAATGAAATATTCGATTGAAGTCAAATTCTCAGATACGACAATATGAAACCCAGCATTAGTTAATGCATCTTCTAATTCTGAGACTTTATAGAATCTCATATACGGAATCCCGATTATCTTGCTTAAAGAAACAATAAAAATACTGCTCATAGACCGCTGTTTTCGGTAAGGAACCGCAGAAATAAACATTCCTTCTGGCTTTAACAATTCATTAATCCTTTGTATAACTTTCGGTATATCTTCTAAGAAATGTAAAATGTTAAAAGCTAGTATTACATCAAATGTTTCTTTGCTTAATTCTTCATTAAATATTGATGATTGAGAAAAATGTATATTTTCAATTTTGTATTCACTTGCCTTTCTTTTTGCTGCATCAATCATTTTTGAAGATATGTCAATACCATGAACTTCTTTTACCTTGTCAGCAATTTCAGTAGCTACTGTGCCTGTCGCACATCCATAATCTAAAATAACAGCATTGGCATGGAGATATTTTTTTGTGTTTTCAACAGTCTTAATATGAGTATTTTCAAAACGTTTGGCTACCTTATCAAACTTAATAGCTAACTTATCCCAAACCCTTTCTGTTTTATCCATTTCTTATGTGTTTTCTATTATTACTTTTTTATTTGGATTGTTGTCTTAAATTCTATATTAATCATTTATCATCTTTATATAGTTTAGAACCGATTAAAACCCCTAAAAATAATTCTAACAATCCCCACGCTGTTCCAATTATTGTTAATCCTAATGGCATAAAACCATAAGCAACAAGAGCTGCATTTGCTAAAAAATATATGAAGAACCAAAATAAAAGTGAAGTTATCGTTACTGCCTTTAGTCTTGATTTGATTGAATTCTTAATCAATGCATAAAGAGCCATAACTCCAATTCCCATAACAATCGAATTAAAAGCAAAATAAATCATAGCACCATTACTCAAAGGAGGTAATAGTCGATTTTTTAAAACTTCATCCATTTGATTTCCGATGATAGGTACCAAACCACCACCAACAATCATAATAATTATTCCAGTAATGGTTCCGCTAAAGAGCAAATTTTTAACATTAATTTTCATTTTTAACTTCTTTTTTTAAGTATGTATTTGTCTGTCTCTTATAATGACGCACAACAATTTGTTATAATTACCTAAGGTACATATTATTTAGCTTATATCCTAGAGGGTTATGTGAATAAGGGCTGTTCTCAGAGATGGGTAGGCCTTTTAATACAATTGATTAAATATAATATCTTTACTATATGAGCAAACATGTTAATATATCAAATAAAGCGAAGCCTATTCGAAGGCAAATCCAATATTGATAATGAATGTATTTGAAAATATATGAAATCGGGTGAAACCTATAGCATCTGCCTTAGAAGCAGAGGGTCGCTGGTTCGAATCCAGCAGTGCCCACAAGGGTTTGAAGAGATTCAAACCCTTTTTTATTTGCAAACGGGCACTTACTGTATTCAGATTTTTTTGTATCCCTTTACCTGAGCTTTCCGAAAGAAAAGCACATGGCCAATTGTATCATGGGTAATTCGGTGTTCAGATTCACATTCAGCTGTGTGCCCAGTCCAAAATACCTGGATGCAAGGTAATCAATGCCCACCTCCAAAACCAGTCCTGGTTCGACATAGGATTCCGTTTCGTCATACCCGCTAAAAAAACCATCATTATAATACTTGGAGTACCTGATCCCCCATAGCGCTGCAAAACCTGCCTGGTAATCAAACCGGAATGAACTGAAAGACTTGCTTCTTCCAATTAACAGAGATGCCTGATTAAAATGCCTGGACAGGCCTGAACTCAAAAGAGTACATTCCTGGCCATAATAATAATGAGTAGAGGTCACCCATTTCCGTTTCATCATGCTTGCTTCGATACCGCCAATGAAACCCAACTGATCATCTTCAAGGGATGCAAACAGTCCAAATTCGGGACTGACTGAATAATCTAAGGAATTGCATTGAGCATTAATAGAGCTTGAAATCAACAGAAAGATTGCCAATATAACAAGAACTGTTTTCCGAATCATGGTTGTTGGTTTTAGGTTAATACTAATCTTTCGCCACAAACACCATCAGGAATTCGAATGCAATATTCAGACATTTTAAGTTAGAAAACAAATTTCACTGAAGTTCAAATAAACCCGGTAATATAAGCTTTCAATTGCCATTATGAATTTGTCAGACAGACATTCCCGAAACAGGGTCAGTGACAACTAGACCTGTCAATAAGAATATATCTTGCCCAAATTCGACAATTAACAATGTATTTTTAATTAAATTTAGGGACATCAAACAACCAATTATGCAGCACGAAAAAATAACTCCAGCCATTGCCACCAAATGGTTTCACAGTAGGGAATGGGCCCAGGGCTTGAATCTGGAAGCACATAAATCAACTGATGCGATGGAATTCTACTTTCAATATGCCAGAAACCGTGAATATTGGGATAAGGCGTTGGCCTGGCTCAGGGACACCGATCTGGAAAAGATACCTGCCGGGAAGTACAAAATAAGCGGTGATCAGGTTTACGCTTCTGTCAGCGAAGGACCCACCAAAAACCTGGAAGATATCAGATGGGAAGCCCATCAGAAGTATATCGACATACAATATGTATCTTCAGGTAAGGAAAAAATAGGTGTGGCCCCCCTTTCAAAAGCATTGGCCATTGAGCCCTACAGCACTGAAAAGGACATTGGATTTTTCGAAGTACCCGAGCCCGATTGCAGATATTACGTGGCGGAACCCGGGACCTTCTTCATCTTTTTCCCCCAGGATGCCCATCGTCCGGGAATCAGGGTGAAAGGAAATGATACAGACAAAAAGATTGTAATCAAAATAAGGGTGAAATAGCATCAACTATCGTGACAAGAAATCAGAAATATAGTTTTCGTTTTTTTGATATCTTTATTTAAGTACAAACCAAAATCAACCATTATGGAGAATTTAATTGCAATCATCATTCAGCTTGTCAGTGGTGCACTCGGCGGAAATGCTGCCGGATCCCTGATGAAGAAGTTATCGTTAGGAACTGTTCTCAATTCAATTTTGGGTATTGTCGGCGGGGGTTTGGGTGGACAATTGCTGGGCGCACTTGGTGTGGGCACTACAACCGGAGGCGTTGACCTGGCAAGCATTATAGGAAGCATCGCCGGTGGTGGAGTAGGTGGAGGAGTATTGATCGCTATAATAGGAATGATTAAGAACGCTCTGAGTAAAAAGAGCTGACATTGATTAAGTAATAAGACCGCGCAATATCCCTTAACCGGAAAATTATTGTGCGGTTTTTTTATTCTTTCACAACCATTACAAATTCCATGGGAACGCTTACCAGTTGTGACATCTCTTCACCGGCCTCAAGCATGTCATGATCATCATCATCGTAATACCAGTAAATTTTCAGATTGAAGCCCTTTTTCGCATAATCAGCCGAAAGAATGATCACATCGGCAATGAACTTGGCTGACGCGGAATTAAAATACCCGAGGCGGAAAATTACCCTGAAAACACTCTCGCTTTTTTCTCCCTCACCAGCAGCAGTTTGTTCCCTGTAAAATGCATCCAGCTTATCAAGCACTCCCCTGCTGAGGTTTCTGATGTTTTCAGGCAGACAGTTGCCACTGATGCGGAATACTTTTTTGCTTGAATCAAGAATGATTTCAGGCGTTTTATCCGTTTTTTCGAGATCAATAAATTTCATAAAAAAGTCTTGTATATCAGTTCAAACGTTTAAAAATCAAGGTTCATCAAGTACAATCAGGTCAGCCGGTGCAAGGATCTCCTGACCCTTAAATTTAAGCATAATCTG
>CAYVBH010000118.1:0-11517 GCA_964449015.1 uncultured Bacteroidales bacterium | reverse complement strand
TCCAGGCAGAAATTGACAAAATGGACATCCCGAGTGGTGTGATGTTAGATGTGGGAGGTGCTTATGAAGATCTCATGGAATCCATAACCGACCTGTCGATGTTGCTGGTGATAAGTTTGATCCTGGTATACATTGTGATGGCATCTCAGTTTGAATCTTTGAAAATGCCGCTGATCATCATGGCATCCATCCCATTCTCCTTTACCGGTGTAATTCTTGCCCTGCTGCTCACCAATACCACACTGAGCGTAATTGCCATGCTTGGCGCCATTATGCTGGTGGGTATCGTAGTAAAGAACGGTATTGTTCTGATTGACATGACCAACCTGATGCGCGACAGGAATTATGAACTAGATGAGGCCATCAAACGTGCAGGTCGTTCCCGTTTGCGCCCGGTATTGATGACTACAGCTACTACCATCCTGGGTATGCTTCCGCTGGCACTGAGCCAGGGTGAAGGGTCGGAAGTATGGAGACCCATGGGTATTTCAGTTATCGGAGGATTAACCCTTTCCACTGCTGTTACCCTGATCATAGTTCCGGTAATCTACCGCTATGTGGTTCGTCGTGGCGAACAGCGCAAGTCCCACGAAACTGAAGAATTGGATTTTATGGAAGCTTAATAACAAATTACTATGAAAGCTATAATGATCATATATAATCAGGCACTCACTGAAAAAGTAGAGTTTATGCTTGAAAAACTGGCCATCAAAGGGTACACACAATGGCCGCTGGTGATGGGCGCCGGAACAAACACCGGTGAACCGCGACTGGCGACACACACCTGGCCCGAAATGAATTCGGCAACACTCACCATTGTGGAAGACAACCTGGTGGATGTGGTCCTCGAAAGGGTGAAAAAGATGGACGCCATCAATTACGAAGTGGGTGTGCGGGCATTTGTGTGGAATATTGAAAAAACTGCATAGTTTAATTCCTTCCTCATAAGTTGAATTGTATTGTATGTGCCGGGGATAGTTGTCCCCGGCATTTTTTATTCATCACACTGTTAAATCTGCGGACATTACAGACAATCTGGAATCGGTTTTTCGAATGGCCCTATCTGCCAAGCAAAGTATGCTCGATCAATTCATCACTTTTTGGAAAATTTGAGAATTACCTAAAACTTTTGGGCTGTTATATAAAACTACCGGCAAGAATTTGATTTGTCTGCAATTCCCTTATTTGTTTTCTTTATAAATTATATGAGTGTAATATAAGATAAAAGGAATCGGGTTAATTTTAGAATATCATTGAATGAACCATGAATATAGAAGCCTTTTTTAGAATTTCATACGGACTTTACGTAGTGAGCTCGGCCAAAGGAAATAAGCTAAACGGGTATATTTCCAATACCGTTTTCCAGGTCACTGCCGAACCGGCGAAATTTGCCGTTGCATGCAGCAAGAACAACTATACAGCTGCCATGATACAACAAAGTTGTGTGTTTGGTGTTTCAGCCCTGAAAAAGGAATGCAGGGCAGAAATCATTGGAACTTTTGGTTATAAATCAGGCAGGGATATCGAGAAATTTTCCGGTTTTCAATACAGGAAAGGGAATACCGGTACTCCCCTGTTGATCGAAGATGTACTGGCATGGTTTGAATGTGAGGTGGAACAGACTATTGACGTTGGCACGCATTTGCTGTTTATTGGTAAGATTTTGGATAGTGATCTGCTTGATTCTTCAGGAGAACCGCTGACTTATTCCTATTACCGGGAAGTAAAAAAAGGCAAAGCCCCTAAGAATGCCCCTACTTTTATCGATCCTGATAAATACTTGCAGAAAACTGATGAAGCAGTTTTCACAAAATATTATTGCACAGCATGTGGATATGTATATGACCCTGCTATCGGAGATCCGGATCATGGAATACCTGCAGGAACGAGATTTGAGGATCTGCCTGACAATTGGGTGTGTCCGGTTTGTGGAACAGAGAAGGCGGATTTTGCGAAGAAAGAATGACATAAATTAACATATAAATACTTCTTTACTATGGAAAAAAGTTTAAAAGGCACAAAGACCGAGCAAAACCTGTTAAAGGCATTTGCCGGAGAATCACAGGCGCGCAACCGATATGAATTTTTCGCTTCGCAAGCCAAAAAGGAAGGATACGAACAGATTGCAGCTATTTTTCAGGAAACTGCCAATCAGGAAAAAGAGCATGCCAAGGTTTTCTTCAAATTTCTCGAAGGTGGTATGACTGAAATAACAGCTACTTACCCTGCCGGAAAAATTGGTACCACAAAAGAGAACCTGAAAGCTGCTGCTGAAGGTGAAAATGAGGAATACACCAGTCTTTATCCGGCTTTTGCAGAAGTTGCGCGAGAAGAAGGTTTTTCTCAGGTGGCAACTGCCTTTAAATTGATTGCAAAAGTGGAAGCTGAGCATGAACGAAAATATCTCAAATTGCTTCAGAACATTTCAGAAGACCTGGTATTTATGAAGAAGGGCAAAGTGTGGTGGAAATGTATGAATTGCGGTTATGTATATGAATCTGAAAAGGCATTGGACATCTGTCCCGCCTGCCAGCACCCGAAATCCTTTATGGAGATACGGGAGGAAAATATCTAGATACTTTTCTCCTGTTATTCCTCAATTTCTTAAGACTTAGATGAATCCGGAGGGCCAAGATGTGGTCTTCCGGATTCTTTGTTTTTGCGAACTCAACACTAGAAAGATATTAATGCAATCGTTTGCATGTATTGCTCTGAAATAAAAAATTTCAGAAACTCAATTATCCCTTCTACAACTCCTGAAAGGTCATCCTTATCTATATTTTTCAATTATTTAGCATTTCCAGTCATTTTCATTGGTGATACTTTTGAATTAACAGTATTTTCACATTTGTTAAGAAGGTGATTTCATAAAAGCAAGAGCCAATATGTAATTTTCTCTTATTCAAGACTTAGATTATCGGAGAATAGAATACTTTGGCATCGTTTGCTATTATTTATCTAATTATATATTTGTTTATTACGACGTTTTAATATTCTATTTTCTGATTTTAACATGCAATCGATTGCATTTTAAAAAAGACTTTGTATCTTGTTCCACTATTTTCAAAAAGGTGTCTTCATGTTTAACTCTATACCTGATTGCCTATGACAAGTATAAATCACAGCTAACTGTCCTAACCGGAGATGAGTCCTACATCTTCAAACAAACTATTAATTGTGAATTACGATTTGATTGATTTTCAAATTAACCCTAAAACTTAATTTTATGATTGAAAAAATTAATCCATGTATTTCACTCGTGAAATACATTAGGAGTAAGCAGATCCTGATGGCACTTGCCGCCTTCCTGCTCATTCTGAATGCGGGGGTTTCGGCCGCCCCTGGCAGTGATTATTCGAAGGCCACAGCTCTGCAACCGATTACAGTCACCGGTACTGTCACTGATCAGGACAACCAACCCCTACCCGGTGTTTATGTAGTCATTGAAGGCTCAAAAACGGGTGTTGTTACCGATGCCAATGGTAAGTTCTCTATCCAGGTACCCAATGCAGATGCCAACCTGATTTTCTCCTACGTTGGATTCAACGGTGTAACTATTGCCGTTGCCGGAAAATCAGTGATCAATATGACTCTGACTCCCGACATCACATCACTCGATGAAGTAGTGGTTATTGGATACGGAACAGCCAAAAGGCTGGACGTCAGCGGCTCCATTGTTTCTACCAATTCCAAGGTTATTGGTGAAGTTCCCTCTACCAATGCAACATCTGCTCTGCAGGGGCGTTTGCCGGGTATTGAAATGTCACAGGTATCCACCCGTCCGGGCTCTGACATGCAAATCCGTATCCGTGGTGAAAGGTCTCTTTCCGGAGATAATGATCCCCTCATTGTTGTTGACGGTATTCCTTTCCAGGGCAAAATGAATGATATTGCCCCCTCTGATATCAAAAACATTGATATTCTGAAAGATGCCTCAGCTACTGCAATTTACGGTTCACGCGGAGCCAATGGTGTCATTCTTGTTACCACATTCAGGGGTATTTCCAATGCCGCACCAAGTATTACCTATAATGGTTATTACGGAGTAAAGTCTGTTGCAAAAAAATATCCTGTCTATAATGGTAAGGAATTCCAGGAATTCAAACATGCCACCATCAATACCACTTATAAGGATCAATATACTCCTCTGGAACAGGAGATGATTGCTGCCGGAAAAGAAACTGACTGGCAGGATCTGATGTATGACAATGCCATGCTTACCAATCATGATCTGAGCATATCAACAGGTAGTGCAACAGGCGCCTATACCATTGGTGCCGGTTACTACAATGAAACTGCCGTTTTACCGGGTCAGGAATACAAGCGTTACTCAGTGCGCACTGCCATTGACCAGGAAATCGGAAAATTTATTAAAGTGGGATTAAGCTCACAAAACGCCTATTCATTAACTGATGGAGAAAGTGCCTCCATTATGAACAACATTCTTACCCTGTCTCCCTTAATGCCGGCATACAATGATGACAGGTCAGTTCGCATTGAACCTACCGAAGGTCATGTTGACAAGTATTACAACCCGTTGTTGCTGAATAACGAGGACTCCTGGAGAGAAACAAGAAAACGCTTCTCTACCTTCAATTCGCTCTATGGAGAGATTAAGTTTACCTCCTGGTTAAAGTACAGGTTAAACCTTGGGTTGAGCTACTATCAGGAAAATTATGGAAACTTCTACGGTTCAGTTACTCCTTTCAAGGCCGGAAGCGAATCATCAGCTTCAAACGAAAACAGGCACTTTATATCATGGACTGCTGAACATCTGCTCTATTTCGACAAGGTATTGGCAGAGAAGCATCGTATCAATGCCACTTTGATGTACTCGGCTGAACAGTCAGAGTATACCAAAACCAATATGGGAGCCAACAATCTCAGTGCTGACTATCTGTTCTGGTATAACCTGGGTTTGGCTGACGGTACAAAAACCATCAATGCAGCCGACCAGATTTATTCCAAAAAAGGACTCTTGTCCTACATGGGAAGGTTGATGTACTCATATGATGACCGATACAGCCTGACTGCCACGTACCGCAGGGATGGTTCTTCGGTTCTGGCCGATGGTGAAAAATGGCACGGCTATTCAGCATTTTCAGCCGGATGGAACATCAGCAACGAAGCTTTCATGCAAAATGTGAGTGCGATCAGTCTGCTGAAACTGCGTTTGGGATATGGCCAAACCTCCAACCAGGCTATTGATCCTTATCAGACACTTGGTTTACTTAAACAAATGCCCTATAATTTCGGAAGCAGTAACCAATATGGTGCTTATGTTACCATGCTGCCCAATCCCAATTTAGGCTGGGAATACACCAAGAACCTGAATATCGGGATTGATTTCGGCTTGCTGGATAACCGCATTACCGGTTATATTGATTTGTACCAGCAAAAAACCAATGATGTATTGTATCAGGTAAGATTACCCAGAAGTAGCGGAGTTTCAGATCCTATCTACCAGAATATCGGCAATACCGAAAACAGAGGTATTGAATTTGCCGTTTCTGCCCAACTGGTTAAACCTCAAAGCGCAGGTGGTTTCGGATGGGATGTTGATTTCAACATCTATGCCAACCGGAATGAAATCACCAAATTGCAGGGAGGCGTATCGGAAGATGTTGGTAACGGCTTCTTTGTTGGCGAACCATTCAATGTAATTTACGATTATGTGAACGAGGGCATCATTCAGGAAGATGAAGCGCCCTACCTGGGTACTTATGCTGCCGGTAAGATCAAGATTGCCGATATCAGCGGTCCCGACGATGTTCCTGATGGAAAAATAACCGGTGATGATCGTAAGATCCTGGGTAGTTCCGAACCCGATTTTGCCGGTGGTTTCACCACCCGCTTTAATTATAAAAACTTTGACCTTTCTGTTGTATCCTTCTTCAAATCAGGCGGCTTGCTGATCAGCACCATGCATATGTCTCACACCTACCTGAGCACCAATAACGGCCGCAGGAACTCCATCAAAGTAAATTACTGGACTCCGGAAAATCCGGGGGGAAAATTCCCGCAACCCGGAAATCAGGCAGAAGCTGAACAGAACGACTGGGGATCAACACTCGGTTATTATGATGCTTCATTCTGGAAATTCAGAACCATCACCTTGGGTTACACGCTCAACTCAAACCTGGTATCTAAAGTTGGCGGCAAAGATGCCCGAATCTATGTAACATGTCAGAATCCGTTTACCTTATTCTCACCCTACATGAAAGACGGTGACGGCCTCGATCCCGAAGCTACCGGCAGGGGCGCACAAGGTGCAAGTCCGACAATGACAGGTGGTTTAACAGACCGTGCCCTGACCATTGGTGCCAATACGCCACCTACACGCAACTTCCTGGTAGGTTTGAGTGTGAGATTCTAGTAATTGATTTCGAAAAATTCAAAATAATATTCCTATGAAACGATATATTTTTAACATTCTTGCGGGCATTACACTGCTAACGTTTGCCGCTTGCAGTGACATTCTGGAAGAAGAGCCACGGTCATTGATGACTCCCGATTTGTTTTCATCGGAGAGGGGTATTGACGCCGGGCTTACAGCTGCCTACAGTCACCTCAGGTACATCGGCGGCGCACAGGCATCACAATTCAGTACCCAGTTTGGCACTGACGAATTCACAGGTGGTGAAGGAACTCCCAATCACATTCTCGACATGCAGGTTGGTAGCAATCCCATCAACGCCAGTACAGGTGATATTAGTGCATACTGGGATAATCTTTTCCCGGCCATCAATACCTGCAATGGTATTATTGAACTCGGTGGAGAGGCCGGAATAAGCGATGCAAAACTTGCTGAAGCCCACTTCCTGCGTGCTTATTACTATTTTCAGATGGTTCAGATGTTTGGTGGCGTTCCCCTGGATATGGGTTCAGGTGTGCTGAAATTCAATAAAAGCCAGACCAACCTGTCATTCAGAAATACAGAGGCCGAAGTATATCAGGCTATTATTACTGATCTTCAGTATGCTGTGGAAAATTTACCTGTTGCCAAAAATGCAGGCCGCGCAAATAAAGCAACGGCCCTTCATTTTCTGGCAAAGGTTTATTTGACTCAGGGCAACAATACACTGGCATTGCAGACCGCTCAGGAACTCATCAATCCCGCAAATCCCGGTGCTGTTCCCGATGATCCCTATACCGAAAATGAATATGGAGTTGCTCTGTTACCAGTTTATGCTGATGTAGTAAAAGTCGGGAACGAGCGTAATGCAGAGATATTGTTTACCTGTGAGCACACCAACAGCTCTTATGACTTCAATGAAACAGCAGCAGGTTTTGGTTCAGGTGTTGCCGGTAAAGATGACCGCTCATTGTCGTATTACACGCCCAATTACCCGGCTAAATTTAAACTGCGGGATAGCGATGCAGGTGGAGTATTGTTACGCGATCTTACCTATCAGCGTCCCTGGATGCGCTTTGTGAGTACTCACGGCCTCAGGCAGGTCATTTTCGCCGACAAAACCAACGATTCACGTTACCATTCTTCATTTGTTACTGTTTATCTTAACAACAACAAACCAGTGGAAGGTCTCCTAGGCACCACCATTGAAGTTGGGGACACTGCCTTTGTTTTTGCTGATACCGAAGTTTCAGGAGCTTATAAAGCAACCAAAAACTATCGTATTTACAACCCCAGCGAAATAACCAGGGCTATCTTCCCGGGAATGAGTAAACATTACGATCCCAACAGAAAAGATGTTAATGATGCTTCGGGCCGGCCCTTTATTCTGGCTAAGCTGTCCGAAACGTATCTGATTGCTGCAGAAGCTGCACTGTCATCCAATCCTTCACTGGCTCGTGAATACATTCTTGCGCTGCGTGAACGCGCTGCCAAAGCAGGCAGAACCCAGGAAATGATTGACGCAACTCCGGCTGCAATTGATATTGATTACATCCTTGATGAGCGTTCCCGTGAACTTTGTGGCGAACAACTTCGCTGGTTCGACCTGAAACGTACCGGAAAGTGGCGCGATCGTTCTACAAGTTACTCACTTAACGGAATAGAAACCCTCGAGCGTAATATTTTGTCACATTACGATCTTCGTCCGATTCCTCAAACCCAGATCGATTTGATGGGTAATGAAGATAAGGCAGACTTTCAGAATGACGGATATTAATAAGAAATTTTCGTCCAGTTGTTTTTATGTATGCAGTGAAAATACCCCGTCGCAAGCGGGGTATTTTTTTCTTCAGATTTTTCGCAAGCTATGAAACAATCCAATACTGTGAATTTCCATGCTTTCACTTATTGTTAACCTCGTTGGTGAAATCCAATAAGAACACAACACTATTGACCTGTGGTATGCAAGTCTGAAATTTTGAAAAGAGCGCTTCAGCAGGCCATAGAAAGCTTATGAACATGATAGGTAACAAGCTGTACCTGACTCGGTTTTTTGATCGGATGATAACTATAAATTTGTAATAAAATACGGAAACCATGAAAAAGACCCTAATTCTTCTTATTCTGATTCCCTGTTATTCTTTTTCGCAACTGAGCATAACCAATACCTTCACAAGCAACAAGAAAAACTTTGCGATTGCAGTTCAAAACAAGGTGACTCCCATTTATTATGATAATAACGAAAATGCCCTGATAAAAAAGTCAGCCGAATTGCTCGCAGGTGATGTTGAAAAAGTTTGTGGAATGAAACCTGCTATTGTTCATGCTGTTGCTTCAGAAGATCGTGTTATTATTATCGGGACAATTAGCAACAATTTGCTGATCAGGCAATTAATTGCCCGAAACAAAATAAACGTGGATTCAATTCAAGGAAAATGGGAACGTTTTCTGATTCAAACCGTTGATCATCCATTTCCGAATGTGAAACAAGCTCTGGTTATTGTTGGAAGCGACAGACGCGGAGCTGCATACGGAGTTTTTACGCTGTCTGAAGAAATGGGAATATCTCCCTGGTATTGGTGGGCAGATGTACCAATTGAAAAGCACGATGAAATATACATTCAAAAATGTAACTATATATCAAACAGCCCCGCTATAAAGTACCGTGGAATATTCATTAATGACGAATCTCCGGCGTTCAGAAACTGGGCTTTCCAAAAATTCGGCGGTATCAACCATACTTGTTATGAGAAAGTATTTGAATTGCTCCTACGAAACAAGGCGAATTTTATCTGGCCGGCAATGTGGGTGCCCGCTATGTTCAATGTGGATGACCCATTGAATCCAAAAATTGCAGATGAGTATGGCATCGTTGTTTCTACAAGTCACCATGAGCCTATGATGCGGGCTCATAATGAATGGACATTTTTAAATGGAGGTGAATGGAATTATAACACCAACAAAGAGGCATTGCAACAGTTTTGGCGCGTCGGAATCGAGCGTATGGATAATTATGAGAGTATAGTCACCGTTGGAATGCGAGGTGACGGAGATAAGGGTATGTCAGATGAAACCGCAATAGATCTTTTGAAGACCATTATCAAAGATCAGCGTAATATTATTGCAGAAGTGACCGGAAAAACACCCGAACAAACCCCTCAGGTATGGGCTATTTATAAAGAGGTTCAGGATTATTATGACAAGGGTATGCGCGTGGATGATGACATAACCATACTTTTTAGTGATGACAATTGGGGAAATATCCGCTACCTGCCGAAGAAAGAAGACCTGAAGCGTAAAGGAGGATTTGGAATGTACTATCATTTCGAATATGTTGGTGCACCCGTATCTTATAGATGGCTTAATGTAACTCAGATTGAAAGAGTGTGGGAACAGATGAAACTCACTTACGAACACGGCGTGAGGGATATATGGATAGTCAACGTTGGTGATATCAAACCCATGGAATTGCCGATCAGTTTTTTCCTGGATTATGCATGGGATCCTAATGCCATAGAAGCTGGAGATATCCCCAAATATTATAAAGAGTGGTCTGAGCAGCAATTTGGAGCCGAACATGCAGATAAGATAGCAAAAATACTGTCGCTCTGTACAAAATACAATGCCCGACGCACACACGAGATGCTGACAAAGGAAACATACAGCGTTGAGAATTACAGAGAAGCAGACAGAATTGTGGATGAATTTAAGGATTTGGCAATTAAAAGCCGGACTATATATGATCAACTTCCTGAAGCATACAGGTCGGCGTTTTTTCAACTCGTACTTTCCCCTGTTGAATTAAGTGCAACCATTAACGAAATGTATTGCGCAGCAGGAAAAAACAAATACTATGCAGATCGAGGTGCAGCTGCTGCCAACTATTATGCCGATAAGGTAAAGGAATTATTTTACAAAGACGCCGAATTAACCCAGGCATATCACAAACTTAACAACGGCAAGTGGAATCACTTGATGTCTCAAACACATATAGGCTATACCTATTGGAACCATCCGCCATTGAACACAATGCCTGCTGTGTCATACGTACACTTACCTGAACCTGCCGAACTCGGTTATTTATTGGAACACGAGCAGAAGCCCGCTTGGGGATGGCTTGATGTTGAAGCGGACTGGGCATTCAGTGCTTCTTTGCCACCTTTCGATGAACTCAACAATCAATCTTATTATGTTGATATTATTAACAGGGGACAAACCACTTTAAAATATAGCATTCAGTCCAAACATGTATGGATTAAATTATCAAAAGAGCAGGGAACAATTCTCTTTAATGAAAAAGTTAATGTTGGTATTGATTGGGACATAGCCCCGAAGATTGACACTGTCGGAGAAATTGTTATTTCAGGAGCAGGAAAGGAATATTCAGTAAAAGTGCCCATACGGCATCTCTCGTTAAAAGCCGGAGGATTTATAGAAAATAACGGAGTGATATCATTCGAGGCATATAATTTTTCAAGAAAAACTGACACAAAGGATTTTCATTGCGTTGTTGTCCCCAACCTGGGTCGCACCGGTTCATCCATCATTGCTGAACCTGTAGTTGCCCAAAAACAAACCGACATTCTCAATGCACCTTGTGTTGAATATGATTTTACAGTTTTTAACAGCGACAGGTTGGTTGTTACAAGTTTCCTTTCACCTACCCAGGATTTTAAAAAACAGGGCGGATTAAAATATGCGGTAGCAATTGATAATGAAGAGCCTCAAATCGTTAACATGAATGCCGGAGAAATTAAACCCGACTACGAATATGCTGAATGGTGGATGAAATCGGTCGGAGATCATATTAAAACAAAAGCTACCAAGCATAGGCTTGATAAACCCGGAAAACACACGCTAAAGATATGGATGATTGACCCGGGTATTGTTTTCCAAAAATTTGTAATAGATGCCGGTGACTCAAAACCATGTTATCTTGGCCCTCCGGAAAGCGTGTATCTGGAGCCGGGCGAATAATTTATAGATAAGAAATGCAAAATCTCGCCAGTAACGGGATTTTGCATTTTACGTTTCTTAGAAAAGCGAAGTCACAAACCATTGCCGTCAACTTAATATTTTAAAGCTCTATATATTAATGGAATATTTATCTGGTTTTAAATCGCGGAGCGATTCAATGTGATTAGCGCCGGGTGCAACCCGGT
>CAYVBH010000117.1:0-11542 GCA_964449015.1 uncultured Bacteroidales bacterium | reverse complement strand
CCGGGAACAGACATTTGAGAGCATCCGCAACAACACCATTGAAGAGACCTATGAATTGGCTGATGCCATCCTGAAGAAAGACCTGGTTAACATTAAAAAGGAATTGGGGGATCTGCTGCTGCATATAGTTTTCTATTCTAAAATGGGGTCCGAAACAGGAGCCTTTGATATCGGAGATGTGGCAGATGCCATTTGTGAAAAGCTGATTTTCAGGCATCCTCATGTTTTCGGAGACACTGATGTTCAAAATAACCCGGAAAACGTTAAGAAAAACTGGGAAGAGCTTAAGATAAAAGAAGGCAATCACAGTGTGCTCGGAGGTGTTCCCAGTTCCCTTCCCGCCCTCATCAAGGCGAACAGAATACAGGAAAAAGCAAGGGCTGTTGGTTTTGACTGGGAAGAACGATACCAGGTGTGGGATAAGGTGGATGAAGAGCTGAAGGAGCTCAAAGCCGAAATTGACCGGATGGACAAGGACAGGATGTCGGCAGAATTCGGTGATTTGTTTTTTTCACTGGTAAATGCTGCCAGACTGTATGATGTTGACCCGGAAACTGCCTTGGAACAGACCAACAGGAAGTTCATCAGTCGCTTCAACTACCTTGAATCAAAAACACTAAAACAAGGACGAAAGCTGAAACATATGACCCTGGATGAAATGAATGCCATTTGGGAAGAAGCGAAGAGCAAAGAATAAAGAGCCAAGAACCAAGACTGCATGACTTTGAAGACTTCGCGAACAAAACTAACACTGAGAATCGAAGTCTGGTAGCCTACGGCCTAAAGTCTACAGCCTAAATAAGAAACAATGAAAAACATGCTATACGATTTGACTACACTCAGGAAGCTTTCAGATAATGACGAAACCTTTATTATTGATATGCTTCAGACTTATAAAAGGACAACGCCACCTGCTCTTGAACGAATGCAGGAGTATCTGACACAACAAAAAAATGAAGCAATAGGCCGTGAGGCTCATAAAATGATTCCCGGTGTGTCTTTTCTGGGTGCAAAGCAATTGCAGGAGGTTTTGGTAAAAATTGAAGAAACGGCCAAAAGCGGAGAAGGCATTGAAAATATGCCCGAACTGGTTGCCGAAGCTATTAGGCAGTCGAATGAACTGATCGTTTGTTTTGAGAATGATTTTCCCGGTAAAATTTAGTAATTACCATGAATGATATGCGCATTGCATTGGTCCAGCCCGATATCAGGTGGAAGCAGACAGAAGTAAACCTGGTGAAGTATTCAGAAATGCTTCATGGTTTGAAAGAACCGGTTGATCTTGTTGTGCTTCCTGAAATGTTCCAGACGGGATTCTGTATTGAACCCGCAGATATTGCGGAAACCATGGATGGCAACACTGTCAGGTGGATGAGCAGAACTGCCAGATCATTGGATTGCGCGCTTGCGGGAAGCCTGGTTATAAAGGATAACAGACGCTACTATAACAGGCTTGTATACGTTGACCAGCATGAGAATTTGACGTGGTATGACAAACGGCATTTATTCAGTTTTGCCGGCGAAGAAAAGAAATTCACGAAGGGTTTGAACCGGCTGGTTGTTCCGCTGAAAGGATGGCGTATTAATTTCCAGATATGCTATGACCTCAGGTTTCCGGTTTGGTCAAAAAACACCAACGATTATGATATTCTCATATACGTGGCCAGTTGGCCCGCCAGTAGGAATGATGTTTGGGAAGCTTTGCTCAGAGCCAGGGCCATTGAAAACCAGTGTTATGTTATTGGTGTGAATCGCGTTGGCAGTGATGACAATAACCTAGCCTACATAGGCAATTCGGTTGCGATTGATCCAAAGGGCAGGACACTTACTCAAATGCCCAATCCGAATGAAGGGATTGTAAACATAAGTTTGTCCATTGATGAGTTGGATGAATTCCGTAAGAAATTCCCGGTGTGGAAAGACTGGGATGATTTCAGCATCAGCAAATAAAAAACCCCGAATAACTCAAGGCTATTCGGGGTAAAAAAAAACAGACCTGATCGTTCAGGTCTTTTATATTAAATATGAGCTGATCAATGGCAACCGCCATCACCGCATCCGCAACTGTCGCATGATCCGGTTTCACAACCGGCGTTTCCATGGATGTGTCCGTGCATCATTTCTTCTTCGGTGGCCTGACGGATTTCAGTAACCTCACCTTTAAAAAACAAACTGTTTCCAGCCAGCGGATGATTAAAATCCATCGTCACGGCATCATCTTCAATTACTTTCACCACGCCGGTCAACCGGTGTCCCTGGCTATCCTGCATGGGTATTTTATTACCAAGCTTAACCAATTCATAATCAACTTTCCCGTCGATCTGAAATGCCTGGATCGGTATTTTGATCACCGAATTTTCATCATAATCTCCATATGCATCAACGCTGACCAAACTAAAATCAAAGCTGTCACCAACCTTCAGTCCGGCCAGATTGTCTTCAAACTTGGGAAGCAATGATCCGCTGCCAAAAATAAAGGTAAGCGGTGCATTCCTGTCAACTGTTTCAATAACTTCTCCATCCTTACTATTAGCCCTGAGTTCGTATGTAAGAGAAACTACCTTATTCTGAGAAATTTCCATAATAATCTGATTTAAATAAGAGTCATATAAATTTTGGCAAAGAAAGTAAAATTAATCCACATACCTGACTGAATTCAGTTTAAATTGTTTTTAAATAAGAATGAAATACGATCTCTACTGATGCAACTGTTGTATGAATTTTCTGTCATCTAATTTTAGAATTAGACCATGCAAAATAACCGTAAACAAAGATACGTTGTAATATATGACATAAACCAATAAACCATACCTATCATGAAAAGCAACCGTTTTATATTGCTGATACTAATGCTTTCTATAGCAGCTGTTACCTTCGGACAGGTGAAGTTTGGAATCCGCGGCGGAATCAATGCATCGCGCTTAAAAAGCGATGATGTGATTGTAACGCCAAATCCAACAACCGAATCCAATTACCGGATTACTGTTCCCAAATATGCCATGATCGGATATCATGTGGGATTGATCGGGCAAATCCAGCTGTTTAATTTTTACATTCAACCCGAAGCCCTGTACACTGTAACACGAAATGACATCAATATTTACGACCTGAATTCAACAGACCCCAATCATGCTGATCAGTTTACCCAAAAGCTTAACCGGCTTGATTTTCCGGTGATGTTGGGATTAAAAGCAGGCGTATTCAAAGTGGGTGTCGGCCCGGTTTTCACATTTCTAATAAGCGATGATTCTGACCTAGAAAGAATAACCGATTATGATCTTCGTTGGAACAAAGCCACTGTTGGTTTTCAGGCAGGTATTGGTCTTGATATTAAAAAGGTAGCAGTAGATCTTAAATATGAAGGAAGCCTGAGTAAAATCGGTGATGGGATCAGTCTGGGAGAAGAAGGTACAATGGATTTCAATTCCAGGATAAACCAGGTGATTTTAAGCATTGGTTTGTTTTTCTGATTGCATTTATTTTCTATATATCTTAGCACGCATGTGTTATACAATCAAGATCGATTTGACCCGCGAAGAGCTTGAAAGGCGTTTTGGTGCCAAATTATCTGAACCAAAAAAGTATCAACGGGGATCAAAAATAAATGCTTTTTCTTTACCCCTTTTACCGGTTATCTGCAATGACAATACCGGAGAAATCAGACTGTATTACTGGGGGCTTATTCCCAACTGGGTAAAGGATGCCAAAAATGCCGGTGAAATAAGAACAAAGACATTTAATGCCCGGTCTGAAACACTTGCTGAAAAGCCATCATTCCGTCATATTCTTAACAGAAAACGTTGCTTGGTGCTAACCAATGGATTTTATGAGTGGCAAACCGCAGGAAAAGAAAAGATTCCTTATTTTATAGGCCTGACAGAACAGCCTGCATTCGCATTGGCAGGTTTGTATGATCAATGGACCAACCGGGAAACCGGTGAAGAAATAAACACCTTTACCGTAATTACTACACGGGCAAATCCGATGATGGAAGAAATTCATAACATCAAGAAGAGAATGCCGGTGATTCTGGCCCCGGAAACAGAACAACATTGGCTGGATCTTTCCGGGAATCCGGAAAACACAGGTATTTTCGAACCTTTTCCGGAAAAGCTCATGTTCGCGGAGAAAGTCAGGTAAAACTAATTGGATTCATTTGTCTGACAACCCTTACCAATGGCGGAAATCAGTTTTATAACGATTTCCAATGCCGATGAAGCGTGTTACCTGATAAATAAGTTGGAATTCGGGATTCGAAGGATTAACAACCATTGATCTCAATTCCATTAATATCGCGATGGAATTTGTGAGAAAACTTTAGGCAAATCCGCTTCTGCTTATTACCTTCGTTTGAATGTCAATTAAATAATCCAACAACTATAAAACGGAGGCAATATGAATTATACTTATCTGATTATTCCGATCCTGGTAATTTTTGCTGCAGGTATCCGCATTGTAAGGCCAACCAGTCGCGCTTTAATTGAACGACTGGGCAAGTACAACAGGTTCGCAGATCAGGGCTTTCATTGGATAATTCCAATCATCGAAAGAATGTACAAGGTCAACATCACTGAGCAAATGGTGAATGCTGAACCCCAGGAAATCATCACAAATGACAACCTGAATGCCAGTGTGGATGCCCAGGTTTACTTTAAAGTGAAAGCCGATGAAGAAAGCGTTAAGGGGTCATTATACTCTGTAAGCAATTACAAATGGCAGATAGTTAACCTGGCCCGTACTACTTTGCGTAACATTATCGGAACGCTTACGCTGAAGTCAGCAAACAGCGAGCGCGGGAAAATCAATTCTGAACTTCATAAAACGCTTCTTGAAGAAACAAAAACCTGGGGTATCGAGATTGTGAGAACTGAGCTTAAGGAAATAGATCCACCGAAAGATGTTCAGGAAACCATGAACAAGGTTGTTAAGGCCGAAAATGAAAAAATTGCAGCTATTGATTTCGCTTCAGCCAGGGAAACTGTTGCTGATGGTGAAAAACGAGCCAAGATAAAGGAGGCTGAAGGAATAAAACAGGCTAAAATATTAAGTGCTGAGGGTGAAGCGGAAGCCATCAGGCTTGTGAATGAAGCTGCCGACAGATATTTTATTGGTAATGCACAGCTTCTTAGAAAACTTCAGGCCATGGAATCCGCGATGAAAGATAATGCAAAGGTTGTTGTTCCTGCAGGCGCAGAGCTGGTGAATATAATCGGGGAAATGGCAGGAGTGGTGCCGCTGGAAAGAAAGAAGGGCAAGGAGTAGTATTTGAAGGTTGTTTTGGTGGTCAATGCATTCCAGAATCAGGATAGCGGTATGACAACTTCAAATATTGTATAGCCTGCCGGATCTGATTTCATGGATATGGTTCCGTGGTGCATTTGAATAATCTGTCGTGATATGCTTAATCCAATACCTGAACCGTTTTCTTTGGTGGTAAAGGAAGGCACAAAAATGGATTCTGCAGATTTTTCATCTATGCCAACTCCATTATCATATATCTGAATAACTGTACAATCTTGGGGTATATTATAGGCCTTGACGATGATCTCACCATGCCGGTGATCAATTGCCTCAACTGAATTTTTTACCAGATTGATCATCACCTGCTTGATCAGCTTTTCATCCGCCGTCAGTTTGAGGTTTTCAGGGAGGATTTCAGTCTTAAAACCAATGTTGTGTTTCTGAAACTCCTTTGAAAACAGGATCCCGATCTGATCAATTAGTTTCTTTAGCAAAATGATTTCTATCTTCAAAACAGGAACGTCTGTCAGATTCCTGAACCTTTCAACAAAATCTATCAATCCCCTGCTCCGGTCCTCAATTACATCCACACTCTTCAATGCGTCATCGATATGCTCCTCTGTTATTTCATCCAGGTTTTTCCGGATATTTCCTTTTGTAAAGCATCTTTTGATGGCCGTTGTCAGCGTAGTGATCGGCGTTATGGAGTTGATGATTTCGTGCCGCTGGATCCGGATCAGCTTTCGCCAGGCATCAAGCTCACCTGCTTCCAATTCAGGACGGATGTTCTGGAAACTGATCAGTTGAACCATCCGGTTATCAAAAACAATGGATCCTGATTTGACAGCAAGCACGCGTTCATTCCCGTTTACCCTGATTCTTACCGGAGAGGAAGTTAGCTTACCACCGGAAATCAACAATCCGGAAAGCTCTGGGCAGAGTTCCGCAAGCCTGTCGATGTGATTCAAGGTATGAATACCCAGAAGTTCGCGCGCAGCCTGGTTAAATATCTCAACCTTGCCATCCTGATCAAAAGCCACAATTCCGGCATCAACTTGCCTGACAACTGCCTGAAGATAATGAAACTGGCGTTCCCTGTCAACTCGGGCTGTTTGCAGTTTCTTATTGATCTGATCAAGATGAAAGGTGATTCCTTTAAAATTCTTTTCAATCCTTTGCCTTGAGAAAGCAAGTGTGGTATCATTTTCCTGAAGAAAAACCAAGAAATTAGCCAGGTCCCGGTTGATCCGGTTGTGAAAATGAATAAGCAATACCACCTGCAAAATAAGCAGTAAAAAAACAAAGAGGCTGGTTGCCGGCCGGCTGGTTTGGGTTATCAGCCATACCAAAGCAAAACAGTTGGCAAATATCAGGATAACCCTGATTGCAACAACCAGTGAATAACGATTATTGTTCATGGTTGAATTTTCTTCTATTAACCATCACACAGTAAGTATTGTTTCCGGCAATATGTAAATCACAAAGAAATTCCATATTCCCTGGCTTTTGAATATAATGTGGTTCTTGAAATTTCAAGCAACTTAGCTGCCTTTGTAACATTACCATCAAATCTTTCCAACGCCCTGATGATGGCATTTCTTTCAATATCTGATAAGCTGCCGATTTCTCTGTCAATATTCCGAGCATCATACACGTTTGTATTGCCAGATCTTAAACCAAGATCATCGGGTTTCAGTATGTCGGTATCACACAATATGACTGACTTTTCAATGGTATGCTTCAATTCACGGATATTGCCCGGCCAAAGATAATCTGACAGGGCATCATAGGCGTTCCCGGTTATTTTTAACGTTGGCTTTCCGTATTTTGAGGCAAATTGTTTTAAAAAGTAATCTGCAAGCCCGGGAATGTCTTCTTTCCTTTCACGCAAAGGCGGAAGTTCAATCTGGATGGTATTGATTCTGAACAAAAGATCCTCTCTGAAAAGATTCTGATGAATAAGTTCAGCAGGATTTTTATTGGTTGCTGAAATAAGCCGGAAATCTACTTTAACAGGCTTGTTTGAACCAAGCCGCGTAATTTCAAGGCTTTGCAGCACACCAAGCAGCTTACTTTGCGCCGGCATGGAAAGATTACCTATTTCATCCATAAATAAGGTTCCTCCGGAAGCAGCTTCAAATCTTCCTGTACGGTCTTCCCGGGCATCAGTAAATGAGCCTTTCACATGACCGAACATTTCACTTTCAAAGAGTGTTTCACTGATTGAACCCATATCTACAGACATGAATATTTCGGAAGCACGTGGAGATCTTTTATGAATTTCCCGGGCTATCACTTCTTTACCCGTTCCGTTTTCTCCCAAAATGAGTACATTGGCATCGGTATGTGCAACTTTGTCAATGGTTTTGTAAACTTGTTCCATTTTTTTAGAAATCCCATGGAACAACGAGAACTGCCTTTCCATGTCTTCATTCAATTGCCTTTGCCTCCCTTGCAGCTTTTTCACTTCCACCCTCGATTGCTTGATCTCCAATGCATTCTTCAGGGTAACAATCAGCTTTTCAGCATCCCAGGGTTTGGCAATAAAATCGGTAGCCCCTCTCTTAATAGCATGAACAGCCAGATCAATATCGCCATATGCGGTGATCATAATGACCACCACCTGGGGATCACGCTTAAGGATTTCTGTAAGCCAATACAGACCTTCATTTCCAGTGTTATCACCCGAACGGAAATTCATATCGAGCAGCACAATGTCGTAATTGCCCGATTGCATGGCAGATGGTATCTGGTTGGGATTCTTTAAGGTGGTGATTTCGGCAAATTCAGATTTTAACAGCAATTGCAGTGAATTAAGAATCTGCACATTGTCATCAACAATCAGGATACTGCCCTTCTTCTTTTCCATATTAACAACACAATAATTGTGTAAAAGTAAAACATTGTACACAAAACGAACACAACGCGTTCAGATTTTGAACAACTATGTTCCGGATAGCTCTGCATTATCATTTCATCAATTTGATTTCCATATGTTTAACAACACTGGCATGGCAATTGCAAAAATAATTACCTATAAAGCATTTAGGAATTGTACATAAAGCCGCCCAGTCTGGGAAAGCAATCAGAAATAAAGTATAAAAATTAATTACCATAGAGAAAATAACTTTACATCCCCATGAAGACTATCAACTTAAAATTGGGTTTCAGAACCTTGTACAGGAATAAACAATATACCATTTTGAATATTCTTGGTCTTTCTATCGGAATGGCCAGCGCCATGCTCATTTTCCTCTGGGTGCAGTTCCAGGTGAGCTTTGACAGGTTTCACGCCAATGGCGACAACATTTACCGGGTTATCCAGGATCAGTTTTACACCAACGGGGAGGTGTTCCATGTTCATGTGACCCCTTCAGGCATGGCCAAAGTGTTAAAAGAAAACATTGTCAACATTGAACATGCCACCCATTACAGCAATGAGCAGGCTCTGATACAGGTTAATGATACCAAAATAATGGAGCAGGTATACTTTGTTGATACGGATTTCTTCAGCATGTTCTCCTTTCCCCTGGTGAGAGGGGATACTGCAACAATATTTAAAAACACCCATTCCATAGTCATTTCAGAAAAAATGGCCCGGAAGTATTTTGGAGAAAAGGACCCTATTGGGGAAATCATGGTTCTGGATGCAACACACCCCTTTACCGTCACCGGTATCATCCAGGATCCGCCAAAAAATACCGAGCTGAACTATGGTTTACTGATTCCCTTTGAATTTTATAAGGAACTGGGACGTGATATTGACGATATGGGCAGTAACTGGCTTGAAACCTATGTTCAACTGACTCCGGGAATCACTGCAGAGTCAGTCAATCAGAATATCGAAAAATACAAGAAGCAGCATGCTCCTGATGAAGAAACCGTTTTTTTCCTCCAGCCTTTGCGTAACATCCACCTATACTGGATTTGGGGTGACGGTCCGATAAAAAATGTAAGACTGTTCTCAGTAATTGCCGTGCTGCTGATCATTGTGGCCGCCATTAATTTCACCAATCTTTCCACGGCCATGGCCGCCACCAGATTCAAAGAAATCGGCATCAAAAAAACATTTGGCGCCGACCGGAGGGTGCTGGTAGTTCAGTTTCTTTCGGAAACCATGCTGTTGTCGGTGATTTCATTCTTTATTGCACTTATCCTGGCGGAAACCTTTCTTCCATGGTATAACAAGTTACTAGGAACGGAGCTTGGCATCCATTACAGTGACGGGATATTGATCGCGGGATTTCTGGGCATCATGTTGCTGACGGGATTTCTATCGGGGGGTTACCCTGCCCTATTCCTGTCATCGTTCAGACCGGTGAAAATTCTGAAGTCGAACGGGTCTCTTCACGAGCGGTCTCTCTTGCGGGAAACCCTGGTTGTTTTGCAGTTTTGCCTGGCCATCGTATTGATTGTTAACACCATCATCATTAAAAAGCAGCAGGATTTTATGCGTAAAAAGGATGTCGGTATTCAGCGCGAGAATGTCCTTTATATGCCCATACGGGGCGAACTGAGATCCAAATATGAACTGTTCAAATCACAATTGCTGGCTGATCCTGACATTAAGAATGTCTGCTCGGCTACTTTCCTGCCTACCGGCATTTACTCAAACGGCGGGGGGTATAATTGGCAGGGCAAGCAGCCTGAAGTGGATCCGCTGGTATCCAACACCACAGTAGATTGTGATTACCTGAATACATTCGGCATCAAAATGTACGAAGGAACATTCTATCCTGAAAATACCTACAACGATACCCTGCATATAGTGATCAACAAAACCTTTGCAGATATAATAGGCCTGAAACCAATAATTGGCAGTATCCTGGAAATTTGGGGAATGAAGCTTACCATCATAGGCGTAACAGAGGATTTCAATTTCAAACCCTTATCTCAGAAAGTGGAACCTCTGGTAATGTACTGTTTCCCAAATCGCAACCAATACATCATATGCAATATTTCTTCGGCTGACATTCAGAAAACTGTAAAAAATATTGAAAAACTGCATGAAGACATCAATGGCGATTATCCTTTTGAGTATCATTTTCTGGATGCCGAATACGACAACCTTTATGCCAGTGAAGCTCGGCAAGGCAAAATTTTCAATATATTCTCTTTCCTGGCTATCCTGATTTCATGTCTGGGACTGTTTGGCTTGTCATCCTTCATGATGGCCCAGCGGATCAAGGAGATCGGTGTCCGCAAAGCCAACGGGGCTACTGTAACAAACGTAGTGATGCTGTTTAGCCGGTATTATATCCGGTGGGTGATTATCTCCTTTGTCATTGCCGTTCCGGTCTCATATTTCTTCATCCGGTCGTGGCTGAAAGGCTATGCCTACAAAACTACGGTCAGCTGGTGGATATTTGTTATTGCAGGAGGTATTGCCCTTCTGATAGCCATAATAACGGTCACCTGGCAGAGCTGGAAAGCGGCCAACCGCAACCCGGTTGATGCATTGAGGTATGAATAATCCGACCAGGAAGACACCTGCAACAAGCCAATCCAAAGATCCATGAAGATCAAGCTGTTGGTAAAGCAGGAAAGTTTTTTTCGGAATTCATTTGGATGGTTTAAAAAATAACCTTACTTTTGTGGCGCTTTAAAAAGCTGGTGCTGTAGTTCAGCTTGGTTAGAATGCCGGCCTGTCACGCCGGAGGTCGCGGGTTCGAGCCCCGTCGGCACCGCTAAAGCAAAAGCCTGAAGTTTCCTTCAGGCTTTTTTATTTTGTTTCAATCGGGGCGGTAAGTTTATCCCTGCCGGAATGAAATGAAGGCGGGAAGCCCCGTCGGCACCGCTATAGCAAAAGGTCTCATTTTAGCAATTCAGACAACAAGAATGGACTATATGCTCATTTTGAAAAACGAAAAATGCACACTCCCGTAATTCCGTTCCTGGAAGAAATGCGGATCATTCTTAAAACTGTTACTCTTTCCATGTTCAAGGATGAACCATCCGCCGGGTTCCAAAATCTGTTGTGAGAATATCATTTCGGGAATATCCTGGATGTTCTTTAGATCATACGGTGGATCTGCAAAAATCACATGATACTGCTTTTTGCATATGGAGATAAAACGGAAAACATCCATCCGAACAGTGTGAATTCCTTTCATGCCCATATCGGAAGCCACCTTGGCAATGAATTGAATCGATCTGCTATTAATGTCCACCAAATCAATTTCGGTGCACCCGCGGGAAGCAAATTCAAAGCTGATACTGCCGGTGCCACTGAACAGGTCAAGTACTCGCAGATCTTCTATGTTGAAATGATTTTCCAGAATATTGAAAAGGGCCTCTTTGG
>CAYVBH010000116.1:0-11550 GCA_964449015.1 uncultured Bacteroidales bacterium | reverse complement strand
ACATTACTATCCGTTCTTTAAAAAATACAGCAACTTTGCCGGCAACTATGGAAATTCCTGGTGGAAGCAACGTGAGGAATTTGAAGCCTTCAACGGGCCCGTTTTATTTACCACCAATTGCATCGTGCCGCCGTTACCCAATGCTCTATATAAGGACAAGGTATATACTACCGGTGAAGCCGGTTTCGAAGGATTTCCACATATAGCCGATCGCAAACCCGGCAGTGCAAAAGATTTTAGTGCAGTCATTGCCCACGCCAAAAAGTGTGCACCTCCAAAGGAAATCGAGCAAGGTCATATCACCGGTGGATTTGCCCATGCACAGGTGTTTGCCTTGGCTGATAAAGTAGTGGATGCAGTTAAAACAGGAGCAATCAAGAAGTTCTTTGTTATGGCCGGATGTGATGGTCGCATGAAGAGCCGTGATTATTATACAAACTTTGCGTCTGAGCTACCTAAGGATACCGTAATTCTTACCGCCGGTTGTGCCAAATATCGTTATAATAAATTACCGCTTGGCGATATCAACGGCATACCCCGCGTTTTGGATGCCGGACAATGCAACGATTCCTATTCTCTGGCAATTATAGCGCTTAAGCTGAAGGAGATCTTTGCCCTGAATGACATCAACGAGCTGCCCATTGAATACAATATTGCCTGGTATGAGCAAAAGGCTGTAATTGTTTTGCTGGCGCTGTTATTCTTAGGCGTAAAGAAAATACACCTGGGGCCCACATTACCGGCTTTCCTTTCACCCAATGTAGCCCGGATCATCATGAAAAACTTTGGTGTGTCAGGAATTTCCACAGTGGAGGCCGATATGTCAAAAATGATGAATTAATTTTTTAATAAATGTAGAGACGCATATTCATGCGTCTCTACCAAAATATATTTTACAATGGAATTCGAAAAATCAACCCCATTCAACCTGGCCGGGTCGATCGAATGGTCAGACAACGCCACGGTGAGCAAGATGATCATCAAAAAGCAAACCGGAAATATTACCCTGTTTGCCTTTGATGCAGGGCAAAGTCTGAGTGAGCACAGCGCCCCGTTTGATGCCTTTGTATTGGTTACCGAAGGCAAAGGAAAAATCATCATTAACAAAACAGGCTATGATCTCGACGCCGGCCAGTTTATTGTAATGCCGGCCAATATTCCGCACGCCGTTCAGGCCCAGGAAAAGTTCAAGATGATGCTGGTGATGATCAGGGGTGAATGATCAGTTGACCGGTTTGGTTCTGCCTGAACCCACGGCATTTGCGCTGATTATGGGATTACCCTTGTAATAAACACTGCCACTGCCGGTAATATTGGTTTCAAGTTCCTTTACTGCGAAAACAGTGGCAGAACCTGAACCGGTTATATTCACTACGGCCTCACCCACGGAAAGCTCACCTGTATTCAGGTTTCCCGATCCTGTAATCCGGGCGTCAAGTTCACCAGGATCGCCATTGCCCTTGAGGGAAATGTCGCCTGAACCGGTAATAGCTGCATCAATTTCATGAAATGCAAGGTCAGCCATTTTGAGTGAACCACTTCCGCTGACACTCAATTCTATTTCATGAACTTTAACCGGGTTGTTGCAAACCATATCTCCTGATCCGGCAATAGTAAGGCTGCTGATGTCGGGCATGGTAATATAAACGGTCACCTTTCCCAAATCGTGCCACTGACCGTTTTTGTATTTCAATAAGAGCACATTGCCTTCGATTCGGGTTTCAATAACCTCCATGGTTTTTTGATCAGCTTCGATTTCCACCCGTTGCGGACTGCCCTGAGTGATATATACGTTTCCTGAAAAGGCAAGCGAAACACCTTCAAAAGATGGAAGATCCCTGGATTCTTTTACTACCTGTCCGGTAATCACATTGGATGTGCATGATACCAGCATATAACCGGCAATTGCCAGCGCCAATAGTCCTGTTTTTTGCTTCATGACTTTATTATTTTTGGACGTTTTGTTTGTTGTTTGTTAACAATGACGAAAAAAACAAGGGTATGCTGCAAGGTTCTTATAAATTGATCCGCAAGTCCATACAGGCAATGAAATTAGTATTATATTTGTCTTCCGTTGACAGAAGTGCAATTGCCCAATTTATTCCGAAACATGAAGAAGTACGATCCCATCCACCCCTATGGCGAAAAGCAGGAGCAATTCGACAGAAGGTATCTTGAAATGGCTCGTATTTGGGCGCTGAACTCGTATTGCAAAAGAAGGCAGGTCGGAGCACTTATTGTTAAAGAAAGAATGATTATCTCCGACGGATTTAACGGTACTCCGGCAGGTTTTGAGAATGTGTGTGAGGATGAGAACAACAAAACCAAACCCTATGTGCTGCATGCCGAGGCCAATGCCATTACCAAGGTGGCCAAATCGAACAACAGCAGTGATGGTGCAACACTTTACATAACCACTTCCCCCTGCATGGAGTGTGCCAAGCTGATCATTCAATCTGGAATACGCAGGGTGGTTTTTTGCGATAAGTATCACACGCAGGATGGTATCGAATTGCTTCACAAAGCCGGTATCGAGGTCAATTATATCGAAATATAATTTTTAGAAAGATGGAATTCAAGAACAAAGGTGTCGCCATATACATGCCGGTGATTGTTGCGTTTTCTGTAGTGCTGGGAATGATGATCGGAAAGTATTACAACACCAGTAATGCAGAGAACCGGTTCATCATTATCCCCAAGGTAAACAAACTCGACAATGTTTTGAATTACATTGAAAACGAATATGTTGACGCTGTTTCGAAAAACGACCTCATTGAAGAAGCCATCCCCAAGGTGCTTGAAGATCTTGACCCGCACTCGCAGTATATACCGGCCGTTGAACTCCAGAAGATGAATGAGCCTCTTGAAGGTAATTTCAGTGGAATCGGAATCCAGTTCAACATGCTCGACGATACCCTGGTGGTAATTCAGACTGTTCCAAACGGTCCTTCACAAAAGGTAGGAATACTTGCAGGAGACAGGATAATCAAGGTAAATGGTGATGTAGTGGCAGGAAAAAAGGTGCCAAGCGATTCCATTGTCAGCCGTTTGCGTGGACCTCGCGGAACTGAGGTGAATGTTGAGATCAGCCGCCGCAATGTAAAGGATTTGCTGAGTTTCGACATCATCAGGGATAATATTCCTCTGGAAAGCGTTGACGTGGCCTATATGATTAAGGATAACATTGGCTTTATCAAACTGAATAAGTTTTCAGCTACTACGGAAGAGGAGTTTGTCAGTGCGGTCAATGACCTGAGATCGAAAGGGATGAAAAAACTCGTCCTCGATTTGAGAGAGAATGGTGGTGGATTTATGAATGCGGCGATTTTTATTGCTGATCAGTTCCTGGCGGGAAACGAACTGATTGTTTATACAATGGGTAAGGCAAGAAACAGACAGGATTTTTCCAGTACTGCCGGAGGTTTTTGTACCGACCTGCAAGTAGCTGTGCTGATTGACGAAAATTCGGCATCGGCCAGTGAAATACTTGCCGGAGCTTTGCAGGATAACGACAGGGGAGTAATCATCGGACGTCGTTCATTTGGAAAAGGATTGGTGCAGGAGCAGAAGCCACTGGCTGATGGTTCGGCAATAAGGCTCAGCATCGCACGATATTATACCCCAACGGGCAGAAGCATTCAAAAGCCATATAGCAGAAATTTGGATGAGTATTACGAGGAAATCAACAACAGGTTCGTGCATAAAGAACTGGAAGTGGCCGACAGTAATAAATTTGCTGATTCGCTTAAATTTACCACTCCGGGGGGGAAAACTGTTTACGGAGGAGGAGGGATCATGCCGGATATTTTTGTACCTATTGACACGGTGGGTATATCGGAATACTATATTGATGTGCGAAACCAGGGATTGATCTACAGGTTTTCGCTCAAATATGCGGATGAAAACCGTGAAAAGCTGTCACCTCTGAAGTCACCTGATGATTTTATCAAAGCCCTAGAAAAACAGAATGTTCTCAGAAAATTCGTTGTTTTTGCCGCACAGGAAGGTGTTAAAGAGGCACCACAGGATGTCAAAACCTCCGAGAAAATTCTGAAGACACAGTTATATGCCTACATCGCCAGGAATTTTCTGGATGATAATGGATTCTATCCCATTATCGAAAGAATTGACAATACACTCTTGAAAGCCGTGGATATGATTTCTGCAGAGAAATAGCCGGCTACCATTTGCGGATCTTCTTCCTTTTGCCCTCTGTACGCTTTCTGTCGCCACCAGAAGCATGGTTCGTTTTGCTGTTTTCGAATTTAGAGGGCATTGAGAGTTGTACAGTGACCGGAATCCCGTCATAAAGTGTATCGCTCATATCCGCAAGCAATTGCTTTGTTCTGGTTTGTTCTATTTCGAAAAAGGAAAATTTCCGCAGAATTTCAATCTTACCAAATTCGATTCTTTTGCCTTGGCAACTCCGGTTCACCAGTGCGATCAGGGATGAAGCCGAAAGATTTTGCTTGCTGCCCAGGTTGATATGAAAGCGGGCATATCCGATTTCAGGCTTTTCATTTGAAGGAGTCTTACTGCCTTTGTTACTTACGTTCAGATCAGGAGCATCTTTGTAGTATTCCAGGAAGCGGTTGAATTCAACGGAAATGAAATGTTTGATCAGCTCTTCACGATCCAGTTGCTCCAGTTTTTCATAAATAGCCGGCAGATACTTTTCAATACTGACCTCGTCTATCTGGGTATTCTTTACCTTGTCAACCAGGTTGATCAGCTGTTTTTCGCATATTTCCCTGCCACTAGGAACCTGTTTTTTCTCAAACTGTTTATTGGTAATTCTTTCCAGCTCCCTGATGCGTCCCGATTCCTTTACATGAACAAGTGAAACGGAGATGCCGTTTTTACCTGCCCTGCCTGTTCTTCCACTCCGGTGCACATACACCTCCGGATCGTCGGGGAGGTTGTAGTTGATAATGTGAGTGAGATCATGTACATCCAGTCCTCTTGCAGCAACATCGGTGGCCACAAGCATTTGTATATTCTTCATTCTGAATCGGCTCATTACATAATCGCGCTGGCTTTGCGAGAGATCGCCATGCAGTGCATCGGCATTATAACCATCATGCATGAGTTTCTCTGCCACCTCTTTGGTTTCCATTCGGGTACGGCAAAAAACGATGCCATAAATGGAAGGATTCATGTCGGTGACGCGTTTAAGCGCGGCATACCTGTCCTTTGCATGTACCATGTAATACTCATGGGATACGTTATCCGCACCGGAATTTCTTTTTCCAACGGAGATTTCCTCAGGAGCGTTCATATAGGTACGGGCTATTTTGGTAACCTCATCCGGCATGGTTGCAGAGAACAGCAAGGTTTGCTTTTCCCTTGGGGTTTTTTCCAGGATGGCATCAAGATCATCCTTGAAGCCCATATTCAGCATTTCATCCGCCTCATCAAGAACCAGCCATCGAATTGCGGAAAGATCCAGCACCTTTCTGTTGATCAGGTCAAGTACACGCCCGGGAGTTCCCACTACAATCTGTCTTTTGCTCTTTAAACTTCTGATTTGTTCCTGAATACTGGCTCCGCCATAAACCGCGGTAACGGAATTCCCCGGCATGTATTTTGAAAACCGGGTTATTTCGGTTGAGATCTGAAGGCATAGTTCGCGGGTAGGGCAGAGTACCAGGGTCTGCAATTGGGGCAAATCAGGGTCACCCAGTTGGAGAACAGGCAGTCCGAAGGCAGCTGTCTTTCCTGTTCCTGTTTGGGCAAGAACAACATAATCTGTAGCAGAATTCAGGATCAGTGGTATGGCTTTCTGCTGTATTGGCGTGGGCTCAGTAAATCCAAGGTCTTCGATTGCATGCAATAACTCGGGAGCAAGTCCCATTTTCTTAAATGTATTCATAAAATTCTCCTTTTCCGGCGATCCAAATTAAAACCTGCCGCAAATGGGGATTTTAGAAGATACCAGATAATAATAAAATGGATTATAATAATTGATTTTGTAATTTCAGTGAAGATTCATTCACTCATAAGCGGGGCAAAGTTATAACTATATAATTAAATTCACTAAATTGGAATGAGAATAATTTTATCGCTGTTTTACAGTTAATTATTTAAGATTTCCATTTTTCAAAGACCCATGAATAGGTTGTTGCCGCATATCCTGATTTCTTTACTGTTCTTATTGCTGCTTACCGGTACGGTTGAGGCTCAGCAGCGCAAGGCCTCCATGGCGCAGAAAAAGAAGGAGCAGGTTGAGCGCAACTACAAGAAAGCGTATGCAAAGGCAAGGAAAAGAACCATAAAACACCGGCGGGAGATTCAAACAGAAGCCACCAAAAAAATGATGGATGAGGCGGACAAGCGTGCCGAGGCTTTCAATAATCAGAATGATCCTTCTTTTTTTGAACGGTACTTTAAGAGGAAAAAACCCGGAAGAAAATAATTATTACTAATTTTGTTACCGAACAAATCCGATCTCTTATGGATGATTTGGTGCAATTACTTATTTATCTCGCAATCGGGCTGATTGGTGTCATTGCGAGTGCGCGCAGGAACAAAAAGAAAATTCAGCGTCCCGGTGAGATGAAACAGGCACCGGATTTTCCACGTTCACTCACGCCGGATCCCGGGAAGGATTTTGCTCCTGACCTGGGGCCGCTGGCTGAATTGTTTGACCTGCCTAGGAATATACAGCCAACCTATGAGTATGAATCTGTGGAAAACGGGCCTGCTGTTGAGGATGCCGGCATGAATGTAGATACTAAGGAAGCTGCCGCAGAGATGGCAGGGATGAGCATGGATCGTGTGGAACCTGAGGCAGAGAGCATTGACACTGTTCCCGCTGAATCATTTGAAGAAGGGCAATCCGACATTCAGAAAATGATCGCCAAATATGAGGCCGTGCGGAAAAAGTTAGATCTGAATGAGGATGATGATATAGCAAAAGGTGAAATCGTTGGTGTGGAAGCTGCTGAAGCATCAAGGAGGGCACTGGGTGATGAAGCCCGTTTTTTTGATCCGAGAAAGGCAATTATCTATTCAGAAATTTTGAAAAGAAGGGAATTTTAATTATTTTAGTGTAGTCTTATTTCGAAAGGCGCATTCAGTTAAATCATTTAAGAATTAATTAATTAGTTTTAGATCAATATTTTAAAGAGTTCCGAGTTTTCGGAATTCTTTTTTTTATCGTCTATTTCATCGTGGAGGATTTGTTATGACAAAAACGGCTTACATTACTGAAGAAGGTCTTCAGAAACTGAAAGATGAGCTTGAACAGCTTGTTAACATAGAGCGTCCGGCTATCTCAAAACTCATAGCTGAGGCACGTGATAAGGGTGACCTGTCTGAAAATGCCGAATATGAAGCAGCCAAGGAGGCCCAGGGCATGCTGGAAATGAAGATTTCCAAGCTGAAAGATACCATTGCCAATTCAAGAATCATTGATGGTTCAAAGCTTGACAATAAGCGTGTTCAGATTCTTAATAAAATTAAAATACGCAATACCAAGAACAATTCCACAATGGAATATACCATTGTTTCTGACAGCGAAGCCGACCTGAAACAGGGCAAAATTGCCGTGAGCACTCCGATTGCCCGTGGCCTGATCGGTAAGAAAGTCGGTGATAAGGTGGAAATCAGGGTTCCTTCTGGTGTGATTCCTTTTGAAATCATGGAAATATCCAGCTGAACAATTAATTAGTTTGTCATGCCCACTATATTTTCTAAAATCATCATGGGGGAAATCCCCTGTTATCAAATAGCAGAAGACGACAACTATTTTGCTTTTCTTGACATTAATCCGCTTTCGGAAGGTCATACCCTGGTTGTTCCCAAAAAGGAAACCGATTATATTTTTGACCTGGATGATGACTTGCTGGCAGGCATGACTGTATTTGCAAAAAAGGTTGCCCGGGCTATCGGAAAATCTGTTCCCTGCAAAAGAGTCGGTATTGCCGTAGTTGGCCTTGAGGTACCACACGCCCACATCCACCTGATCCCCATCAGTAACCTGGGAGATATTGATTTTGCAAGGCCCAAACTGAAGTTTACCCCTGAGGAGTTCAGGACAACCGCAGAAAAGATCAAGGCTTCTCTTTAGAAATTTTTCATGATCATTTTTTCAGCCTGGCAGCCGGAAAAGGCTCTGTTGGGAAATCAGTTTTTGATTCTTCCCGGATTCTTTTTGATGAAGTCTTCCCAGCTTTTGGCTGATCCCCGGCTGACCGGATTGCACAACTGGTAGTAATGGCACAGGGCGGCTGCCAGGCCATCTGTAGCATCCAGTGTTTCTGGTTTGAGTTCAACCTTCAGTATGTATTGCAGAAAATTGGCAATCTGTTCCTTGGATGATTCTCCATGGCCTGTGATGGATTGTTTGATTTTGCGGGGTGCATATTCAAACACGGGAACTGACCGGTGTAATGCAGCCGATATTGCTGCGCCCTGTGCTCTTCCCAGTTTCAGCATCGACTGGATGTTGTTGCCGTAAAACGGAGATTCAATGGCCATGGCTGTGGGTTTGTATTCTTCAATCAACTGGAGTGTGCGGTCGAAAATACGGGCAATTTTCTCGTAATGGTCTTTGGTTTTTCGCTGATCGAGCGTGCCCATGAGCAACAGCACTGGCTTGTTGTTTTTCACGCCAATCAGTCCATACCCCATTATGGTTGAACCGGGATCTATTCCAAGTATGACCATTTTAAACTAGAAAGCTTTTGAGTAAGGACTTATGGGCTTATCGGGCAAAATTACCCGGGACAAACTTGAACCTTTTTTTCGCTCAGATTTCATGGGTGTCGCTTCACCACTGATGTAATCGAGAATGGCCTTCAATGACGATTCCTCCGGATCGCCGAAGTTCCGTGTGATGTCGTCTTCAGCTGGCAGTAAGGCAGGCAGTCCATCATAAAAATCACCTTTATCGAGGGAATTATAGTAGCTGAAGGTTACCGGCCATGCAATATAATTGCCAACCCTGAATCCGTCCATACCAACCGGCTTTCCGTGGGTACTGTCGCCTGCAATAATCACATCCACATAGGGACTGATGCCGTTGATTACAAGCTCACTGGCCGAGGCAGTATAGTAAGTTCCGATGAAAAAGATTCGATTCAGCGAAACGCCATTATTGATTGAAGGCACCCTGCTGGTTTCGTTGAACTGACTGTATTTGTTGTTGTACCTGGTTTTTGTAAACACCTGGTTGCCGTAATTCTTACCGATTAGCCATCCGGCAAGCGTATCGGCCACATTGACAAAACCTCCTCCGTTGTAACGCAGGTCCACAATCAATTCGTCAATGCCCTGGGTGTTGAAGTAACTGAAGGCTTCTTCAAACTCGGGATAGGCAGGCCTAATAAATTCTTCAAATACCAGGTAACCAATACTTTTACTCCCCTGTTCAATAACTTCATAATGAAGCACAGGTGTTATATTGATTTCTTCCTTGATAAGCGTCAGGTTTACCTGGTCCCCGTTTTCATCCAGGAAGACAAAGTTATTGGTCACTCCGGCTTTTGATTGGCCCAATAGTTTGCTGATATTTTCTGCATTGACATAGGTTCCGTTAACTTTGGAGATGATCCATCCTCTTTTAACGCCACTCTTTGCGATTAGGGTATTCCTGAACACATAAATGACCCGGATGTTTTCGGACTCATCCAGTCCGAATGCAAAACCATGTCCGTACATTTTGCCTTCGCTGAACTGGTAATATTCCTCCATGGTCTGAACGTAGCTCCACTTGTCCTTTTCTTCGTAACGGAGGGCGTCCATGAATTCCTGCGGGTCGGAATAGTCACCGTAATCAACACTTGAGGGGAGAAAGTCATACCAAAGGTAATACTCCTTCATCAGGGTATAGATTTCTTTGTTAACGCGCTTTATTGCACTGTCATCATCTCCTATCTTGCAAGCGTTCAGAAACAATACAGTAACAGCAATAAAAACGACGCACCTGCAACACAATTTCATACTCATACTTTAAAGTTAACAATAAGTTTACCGGAATCAGGATACAAAGTAAACGAGAAAATTGCTAAAATGGTCTTAATGATATTCTTTTTCGCAACCTCATCTTAATCACCACAAAAATTCCTATACTGAATTGTATAAAAAAGCTCCGGTACCACCGATCTTTGCTCCAGAACACCGGAATGTTCGGGATGTATTCATGTAAAAGTTATTTCTTTTCAAATTCACCAGACATAAGGAGTACGCATGAATGTAAAATCAGATAACTCTCGGATTTTGTGTAAATAGTGCAAAAACTACCTATGCAATCAGTGATGCTGCTTTAAGGCCCCTGAACGGGCAATGGGCTAAGCAGGTTAACTAATGACGATTGGAAACGTGAACCACGACTGGCTTGCGTATATGAGTCTGAAAATTTATTGTTGAGTTCCACAAGGATTTGTTCAGACTCCATAAGTGCTGAAATATAAGCATCCAACTGAATCTTTCCGCTTTTATATTGCATTTCAACCGATCTGACATCCTGCACGAGTAATTCAAGATTCAACTGAGTATCGGTACAAAAACGAATCAATTCATGTATTCTGGAATAGCATTTTTCGAGTGAATCAAGAATAGCTTTATCATCAGGCGATTGGGCGTGATTCTTATAAACCTGCAATGTATTGTTAAGCTGAATACCGGAAAGTTCGATACTGTCTACCGAATTTGACTGAATCAATGAATCAAGAAAAGCGATATCACTATATATCTCTTGTACATTGGGGATATCAATATCTTTACCCTGATGTCTGCAACCATGTATGATGAAAAACACAGCTAATAACCCCGGTAATAAGCGAATTGACACCCTCATGATTTTTTTATTTGTTACCTTTTGATCATGTCAAAGCCTGTGTATGGCTGTAAAGCCTTCGGCATCTTAATGCCATCGGGAGTTTGATTGTTTTCGAGCAGTGCGGCTACAATGCGGGGAAGAGCGAGAGAGCTGCCATTCAATGTATGCGCCAGTTGCGGTTTTTTACTGCCTTCTTCCCTGAAGCGCAGTTTCAACCTGTTGGCCTGAAACGACTCGAAGTTGGAAACGGAACTGACTTCAAGCCAACGCTTTTGTGCAGCAGCAAATACTTCAAAATCAAAGGTCAGCGCTGAAGTAAAGCTCATATCGCCGCCGCAAAGCCGGACAATGCGGTAGGGTAGTTCCAGTTTTTTTACCAGACCTTCCACGTGCTTTACCATTTCATCGAGCGCCTCATACGATTTGTCGGGGTGCTGGATCTGTACAATTTCCACCTTATCGAACTGATGCAAGCGGTTGAGTCCTCGTACATCTTTGCCGTAAGATCCCGCTTCACGGCGGAAGCAAGGTGTATAGGCAGTGTTTTTTATCGGGAAGTCTTTGGCATCCAGAATGACATCACGGTAGATATTGGTAACCGGAACTTCTGCTGTAGGAATCAGGTAAAAGTTGTCAATAGTTACATGATACATTTGAGCGTCCTTGTCGGGCAGCTGTCCTGTTCCAAACCCCGAATCTTCATTGACCATCAGGGGTGGCATCACCTCGAGATATCCGGCTTTGATGTTTTCGTCTAGAAAAAAGTT
>CAYVBH010000115.1:0-11629 GCA_964449015.1 uncultured Bacteroidales bacterium | reverse complement strand
CTGTGAAAATTGTACTTGTCATGATGATGAATTTAAAAGGTTTGTGGTTTAATTTAACCGCATGCATGGCCTTTGCATCCGGATTACTGATTAATTGGTGCACCCGTTCTAACTTGTAAGAATTTGGCAACTCTTTATACAGGCTAAAGAATTGATCAATATCGTGTTGTGTGTATTTATTTTTCATGGCTTTTCAATTAAAGCATTAAAATCAAATGCGCCATTTTTACTTGTTCGGGCGTGTTTAAGAGAGCCAGCAGTTTCTCCCTGCCACGTTTTAACCTCAGTTTTACACCCGAAAGACTTCCTCCCTGGATTTGCTGAATTTCATCAAGCGACAGGTCGGAGATGTGAAAAAGAATCATGGTTTCTGCCATCCGTTGCGGCAACAAGAGAATTTTTTCGTAAATAATCTTAAAATCTGTCAGGAATTCCTGATCCTGTAAGTAATGTGTGATGTGATTGCTTTCTTCAGCAGAAAATTCCAGGTTAACTTTTCGTTTGCGTTGCTTCATCTTATTCAAATTGCCCGCAACGCCAAACAAAAATGATTTAAAAGCATTTTTATCCCTGATTTTGTCAAAGCTCATTAATACATTGAGAACGGTGTCCTGTATTAAATCTTCGGCATCTTCAGTATTGCCTGCAATGGTTCTGCAGTATCGACAAAGCTGATCGTGAACCGGTTCGTATAGTTCAATGAATTCCTTTTTGATTCGATCTTCCACTTACTTCTAATTTCCGTTTTATAATAAGTTGCATAAAGAGACTAAAAAGTTACATGCACTTAAAGAAAATACAATGTAAGAATTATCAATGGCATACCTGAAAAAAACCTGTATTGCTGTAGTCGCTCATTTTCGCTAAATTCGTTCATCAGCATATTAAAACCTAAGCACCATGTACAACAAACTCATCAACAACATCAAACCGTTAGGGTTTGCCTGGGAAACGCAGGATCCTTTTTTGTTTTGTGTGCATCACCTCGATCATTACCCCGCCGGAAATGACCAGATGGGTCCTGCCGCTTCCCTGGCAGGCAGAAACCTGGGACAGGATTTTACCACCAAAGACGGCTGGCGGATGTACCACGGCGAAACCGTACCGGGCTTTCCCATGCATCCGCACAGGGGATTTGAAACAGTGACCGTGGTGCTGAATGGTTTTGTTGACCATTCCGACTCGCACGGAGCGGGCGGCAGGTACGGAAACGGCGATGTGCAGTGGATGACCGCAGGTGCCGGTTTGCAACATGCTGAAATGTTTCCGCTGATCAAAAAAGATGAGCCGAATCCTCTCGAGCTTTTTCAGATCTGGCTGAACCTGCCCAAGGCAAAGAAATTTGCAGATCCGCATTATAAGATGCTGTGGGCAGAAGATATTCCTGTTGTGAATACGAAAGACAGCAACGGGAAAACTACCAGCATAACCCTTATTGCCGGAAAACTCGGTGCTGTGACAGCACCTCCTCCTGCACCCGATTCATGGGCTGCTGATGAACTGAATGAAACCGGGATCTGGCTGATCAAAATGGAGCCCGGTGCCACATATTCCCTTCCTGCTGCCGCACCGGAGACCAACCGGGCGTTGTATTTCTATCGTGGTTCTGAAATAAAGATTGCCGGAATTACGATCAACAACTACCATTCAGTTGACCTGCTGGCCGACCAGTCTGTGATTCTCGAGAATAGTAACAAGGAAGCCTTTCTGTTGTTGCTACAGGGCCTCCCGATTGGTGAACCTGTAGTTCAACATGGCCCGTTTGTAATGAACACACCGGCTGAAATTCACCAGGCGATTGCTGATTACCGGAAAACCCAATTTGGTGGCTGGCCCTGGGAACGGTACGACAATGTCCATCCCCGTGAAAAGGGAAGATTTGCCCGATATTCCGACGGCAGGACAGAAACGCCGTGAATCAAAGAAGCGACCATAAACAGTAGATGCACGAATGCATTTTAATGGGCATTATCGACCTCAATATTGTATTTACCCAATAGCCCCGGAAGCCCGTAAACGGAAAACCTGGCTTTTTTGATCTTATTTATTTCGGGGTCCATGGAATAATTGAAAGCAGTGCGAAAATCTGCTTTTTCCAACAGGGTGTTATCAAAAGTGGCTCTTGTCAGGTCACATTCATCAAACAGCGATTCAGTCAGGTCGCATTCCGTAAAATCGACCTCATGGAGTTGTGTTTTTCTGAAAGCGGTCTTTTTGATTTTTGTCTTGTAAAACGAGGAATGGTTCAGGATGCAGTTTTCAAAACGGAACGAAAGCCCGAATTCACTGCAGGTATCGAAATGCAGTCCCAGCATTTTACAATTTTTGAATAGGATATCGCGAAATACAGTGTCGACCAGCTTAGCCAGGCTCAGGTTGCAATCTGAAAACTCACAGTCGGTGAATTTAAAATCAGATAGATTGCTGTTTGAAAAGTCGCAGTTGAGAAACCGGCAACTCTCATATTCGCCTTTGATGAAGCTCTTGTCGCTCTGGCTGACTTTCTCAAATGTTTTGTCGACTGTATATTTGTTTTCCATATTGTGTTTTGGTTTTCAGGTTGTAAGGTGTTTTGAATACATATATACTGATGAGAAATTTTCAGGTTACTGATCAAGTCAAATTTATAATTATTTCGTTTACCTTCCAGGCATGTAATTTTCACTACTCATCCTATTTTATCTGAAACCTGAATGTAAACTCAATAGATTTATCTGAAAAATTAAACCTGGTAATAAAATACTCAGATATTATTTTCTTTTATGGTAATCAGTCCTTCCTAATTAGAAAGGTCGACCTACACATAAAAAATCATTTGTTTTGCGCCTGAAACATTCTGCCTCTACTTGTTTAAGATCGCACCAATATTATGAAATCTATAAAAACTATTATCTTCATTTGCTTCATTTCCATTACTTTATGTTTATATGGTCAGAACGGCAGTAAAAAGTTTGTTTTTGGTATCTCTGCAGGACTCGAAAAGTCCTTTCTAAAAGATCAGGCTTTTTCACCTCTTAATTATTCGCATTTTAATACTTCTTATAATGTTCGTTTTGTTTTGCGGAAAAAAAAATATGCAATTCCCGCTTTTATTGACTTTAGTATGGGTAATATACATACCAGCATTGATAATTTCACTTCTTCTTTTGTACAAGGAAGTGCAGATATTGGATACTTACATAATATATTCCCAGAAAAAGCATCAAACAATCAAGCTGGAATATATATGGGCATGGGCATTTCCTCATTTTTACAATATCTGGATTACCAAGAGCAGGAATCCTTCAGCTTTTTTATCCTGCATGGTGCAGATTTCAAGTTAACATACCTTCATGCCATTTCGACCAATAGCCTTATTGAAGGTCACTTGTCAGCTTTCATAGCGGGACTTTTGGTTAGGCCTCCTTATGCGGGATTTGACGAGGAATTAGAGGAAAACCAATCGAAGCCATTGAGATTGATAACCAATGGAAACTTTGTGACTCTCAACAACGCTGTATCATTAAGAAACAGATTAATATTCAGGTATTCATTATCTGACAGATTTACTGTATTGTGCACATATGTATTTAAATATTCATCTATATCAGCCGATTATAGTAAGGGTTATCGAAACGCAGAAAATATAATCCTACTTGGCATTGATTTTAAATTTTAACATTGTGAAAGTATCAAAACTGATTGGCTTGTTTTTCCTTTTGTCGGGATTGTTATCCTGCGAGGAAATTTTTCTTGGTGAAAATGAATCGAACACCCCGGGAAATAATTTTGATCTGTTATGGAAGGATTTTGATTCGCATTATGCTTTGTTTGAGGTAAAAGGAATTAATTGGAAAAACCTGCATTCCATATTTCGGCCGATGATTTCAGATAATACCTCAGAACAGGAATTGTGGACTATAATCACCGCTATGTTGAACCATCTGAATGACGGTCATACTACGCTGGAAAACACATCAAAAAACTGGTTTTTTGAGTCAGGTGACTCATTGAATGTTCTAGCTGAACATGAATTCAGTGTTGAATTAATTATAAATAAGTATGTGTCTGATTTTTCGTCCACTTCTGAAAAAGCCTTATCTTACGGACATGTCAATAACATGAATGTCGGGTACATTTATATGGCCTCTATGTCGGGTTTGTACCCTGAAAGAATTGATGACATAGTTTCTGAATTGAGGGGTTCAGATGCTATTATTTTAGATATCCGAAACAATGGTGGTGGCACTGATACTTATGCTCACAGGATTGCTGGTGCATTTGCCGATGCGGAACATTTTATTTATACGGTTCAAACCCGGAATGGACCTAATCACAACGATTTTGATGCAAAGAAAATGTTTTATTCCCGACCGGCTGGAAAAATACAATATACCAAACCTGTAGTTGTATTAACGGACAGATATACGGTTAGCGCAGCGGAGATTTTTATGTTTAATATGCGTTCATTTAAACATGTAACTCAGATTGGAGATACCACCGCAGGTGATTTTTCAGATATAAGTAATTTAAAATTTTTGCCCAATGGTTGGATATATCGGTTTTCGCATCAATTGTATTTAACCCCTGAGGGGAAAAGCCTTGATGGTATTGGGTTTGCCCCCGACCTATATATTAAGAATACAAAAGAAGACATGGAAAGAGGACAAGATAAGGTATTGGAACGTGCTGTTCAATATTTAAAGAACACTTATGATACTGATTAAAATATTTATAGGTGGCCTAATGACTAAAGCTGTTTTTAGCGTGTGAGATGAAACATGGCAAATATGGCATGTATGGGATATGCCAGGATCAAATGGAGCAATTATGGAAATTGATTATTTTATAGAAGACAATGAACAATAAGATAAGTACTGCATTCAACCTTGTAATAGCTAATCGAAACCTAAAACTATCATGTTTAAACTTAAAATCAAGGATAAAAATATTATTTTAATATTAGGGCTATCCCTAATCAATTTAATAATTCATTTATTAACCAACGGACAATATGGTTTTCACAGAGATGAGTTATATTTTATAGATTGCTCAAAACATATTGATTTTGGTTATGCAGATATGCCCCCGCTGACCCCATTTTTTGCCAAGATTACGATTGCCTTGTTTGGAGAAACACTTAGGGGCCTGAGATTTTTTCCAGCTTTATTAAGTTCGGCTATTGTTTTCATAACCGGGCTGATGTCCAAAGAAATGGGAGGAAAATCATTTGCTCAAATCCTTGCCTCATTAACCATAATTGTAGCCCCGATTTTTTTGGTTGCTGGTACCCAGTTTCAAACAATACCTGTGGATCAGTTTTTTTGGGTACTTACTTGTTACTTGTTAATAAGGCTCATTAATACAGGAAATCAAAAGCTATGGTTGCTGATTGGGCTTGTTTTGGGTTTAGGTTTAATGGCTAAATATTCAACATTATTCTTAGCATTTGCTATTTTTTTTGGTATTATGATAAGCAATCACAGGATAATGCTCACTAAAATGTGGTTATGGCTAGGAGTAATAATAGCACTGCTGGTTTTTCTTCCAAATATAGTATGGCAAATTCAAAATGGGTTGCCGGTTATCGAGCACATGCAGGCATTACGTAAAGATGAAAGTACACCCACTCTGCAATTCTTAATTGAGCAGATTGTCATTTTAAATCCTTTTAATATTCCCATCTGGGTTGCAGGCATTTATTTTTTTTTAGTCAACAATCAAGGGAAGAAATACCAAATGCTTGTCTGGATTTATTTAATTGCGTTAGTGATTTATTTATTAATGAAAGGTAAATCATATTATTTAGCGCCAACTTATCCGGTATTATTGGCTGGCGGTTCTGTAATAATAGAAAAAATAATTTTGCGAAAACAATTAAACCTGCTAAAATATGGCTTTCCTGCTTTGCTTCTTTTGAGTGCCATAATTACGAGTCCTGTCTGGCTTCCTATTTTGCCGATTGAAAAGATGAAAAAGTCAGGTATCGCAGATTTCCGCTACGATTTTCGTGAAATGATTGGTTGGCCTGAGCTGGTGAAGTCAGTTTCAAAGGTATATAACGGTTTATCAAAGGAGGAACAGATGAATACTATAATAATAACTGGAAATTATGGGGAGGCAGGTGCCATCAATCATTACGGTACAGAGTTTGGTTTACCTATTGCATCAAGTGGCATATCGAGTTATTATTATTGGGGATTTGGTAATTATAAGGCAACCTCTTTCATTTTTGTAGGATATCCTGAAGATTACTTAAATAAATACTTTTCAGAAGTCAACTTGATGGAAGAAATCAAGAATCAGTATGGGATAAATAATGAAGAGCAGGGAAATCACATCGTGCTCTGTCGCAAGGCAAAAAAACCAATATCAGAGTTATGGATTGAATTTAAACATTATTAAGATTGTAGATTCAGGAAATGTTTCGATTAAAAAAGCTACACAGACAGATAACTTTCGAAAATAACAATTTGGATACTATTCGTTGTAATAATTTATATGCAGCTAAAATAGCTAATTTTGATTTTGAAATTGATATACATGAAAGTTGATCCGTTTGATCTGGTTAGAATTATTGCAGCACTGCAATTGACATTGGTTAGCGCTGTCCTTTTTTTTTATAAAACCAAAGGAATAAGACATTATTTATTAGGTGCTTTGCTTGTTTCTCAAGCCGCTTATATTTTATGTGGAATATCTTATTCCTGGTTTTATTCGTTCAATGAGGTTTTCAGGATTCCTTTTTATGTTATGTTTTCATTAAGTTTCTTGATAGGCCCATTGTTGTTCTTCTATGCGGAAAGTTTTATCAAGCCTCAGACAATCAAGTCGTCTAATCTGATTCATTTAATTCCTTTTTTCCTTTTTCTAATTACTAATACGAGTTATCTTCAAATTCCCGGACTTGATATATTCTTTTTCAATAATAGCATACCAGAACTTAATGTTATCATAACAATTGTTTTATTACATATTCACGTAGTTAGTTATATAGCAACTGCTTTATATAAGCTTAATACTTACAAAGTTCAGCCGGTCAATGTTATTTCAACCATTTGGAATAAAAGCAGAAACTGGGTACTTTTTTTACTATTCGGATTTTTAATTCTTTGGATGATAGAGAGCTTAATATACTTCACTTATACATCCATTTATATTTTTCTCTGCGAGGTGAAAATATGTTTAGCATGCCTCCAGTGCTTACTTGGAAATATTATCGTTTTTCAGGGTTTGAAGTCTCCTGTTTTTTACAGTAATGAATTAATACAAATTAAGTATCAGAAAAACGTAATAAAGGACAGCGCCAGAAATGAATATCTTCAAAAATTACTTCATTGTATGGATAATGAATTGCCTTATCTTGACCCACTTCTGACCCTTGATTCATTGTCTGAGAAAACAAAGATACCTGCTCATCATATTTCTCAATTACTGAGTACTGTTTTGAATAAAAACTTTTATGATTTCATTAATTACTATAGGGTTAACAAATCCAAAGAATTGCTTCTGTTAAATAAAGGATCTAAAAAAACAATTCTTGAAATTATGTTTGACTCAGGATTTTCCTCAAAATCTGCTTTTAATAATGCATTTAAGAAATATACTGGTATAACGCCAAGTGAATTCAGGGATACAAATTCAAATAATAGTTAAAATCAGTCTTTCCTAGTTAGACAGGTCGACAAATTCATAGTTGTTCACTTGTTTTGTGCCTGAATTTAATCAGACATAAATCATGTGCACCAGATTACAAGTTTTGGTAGTATTGATGTTAGCCCTTAGCCAGAAAACTATCTCACAAGACACAGCAATTAGTATTCAAAGGATAAAATCGGATATAATATTTGACGGACTTAGTAATGAGGATGCCTGGAGCGGTATTATTCCTTTTAAACCGGTAATACAGCGACCTGTATTTGGAAAAGATCCTACCGAAATAACAGAAATATTAGTGGCTTATGATGTTAATTATATTTATGTTGCCGGAAGGTTATATGACAAGGAGGCTGATAAAATTCAGGCAAATTCATATAAAAGGGATGCCGGGAATGCGAGCAGCGAATGGTTTGGTATTGCATTAGATACCTATAATGACAATGAAAACGCGATGGCATTCTTTACTACACCGACAGGTTTAAGATGGGATGCCAATATAATCGAAGGACCAGGAGGCATAGCAATTAATACGGACTGGAATACTTTCTGGGACGTTAAAACAACTCAAAATAACGACGGTTGGTTTGCTGAGCTCAGAATACCTTTTTCAAGTCTAAGATTTCAGGAGGAAAATAATGTAATTCAAATGGGTATGATTAGCTGGAGGATGATATCCAGAAAGAATGAATGGATCATATATCCTCCTATTCCTGATAACTGGCCTATAAGTTTCTATAAAATTTCATTGGCTCAAACTATACAATTTGCAGATATTAAACGTAAAAGTCCGGTATATATAGCGCCGTACCTATTGTCGGGGTATGAGGCAAGAAATATTCCTGCAGCCGGAAATGAGGGTTATCAAAAAACAGATAATAGCAAGCTGGAGGCTGGAATGGATTTAAAATATGGAATTACAAGTAACTTAACATTGGATGCCACAATCAACACAGATTTTTCTCAGGTAGAAATAGATGATCAGGTTATTCAACTCGACCGGTTTTCAGTATTTATGCCAGAAAAAAGGCAATTTTTTCTTGAACGATCACGAAACTTTGAATTCAATTTTAATGGATCAAATCAGATCTTCTATAGTCGTCAGATCGGAATAAAACAGGACAAGCCTGTAAGAATTCTAGGCGGATTAAGAATTGTAGGAAGGACGGGCAGAACAGATATAGGATTGTTGGATATGCAAACAGCATCCATAGATACTTTTCCCTCAGAAAATCTTGGAGTCATCCGGTTAAAAAGAAAAGCCTTCAATAAAAATTCCTATATAGGCGGAATTGCCACTTCCAAAATTGGTACTAACGGGAAATATGATGTTGTTTGTGGTTTAGATGGTGTTTTTCAAATAAAAAGCGATGATTATCTTAAAGTAGCTGTTGCTCAAAACATCGGAAATGAGCATAAGAGGGAACAGTTTTCAGAAAAAAATACTCGATACAATGTTGAATTGGAAAGAAGAACCAATATTGGATTGAACTATCTTTTGGGTACGTCTTATGTGGGGAAGAACTATAACCCCTCACTGGGATTTGAAAACTGGCAGGATTATCATAGTATAGATTCTAAGTTAGGTTATAGCTGGCTTGCAGCTGAAAAAAGCAAAATATATAAAAACAGTTTGAAAATTAATCCCTACATTTTTTGGAACAATTCCGATGGAAAGGTTGATATATATGAAATAAATCCTTCATTAACCATTAATACCAAATCAGGATTTAGTTTTGATTTTATTAATCATTACTTGTCTGAAAATATAAGAGATACAACAATATTCCTGAATAATATAAAAATCCCATCAGGTAACTATAACTATGATAATATAGAATTGAATTTGTATACACCTGAAATTTTTCCGGTTAAAGCAGTTGTGTCTTTTAAAGGAGGTGGTTACTATCATGGTCACAGAATCATGTTTGCATTCAAACCTGTTTGGAATGTGTCAAGAAACCTTGAAATTGAAGTTAATTACCAATACAACAGAATTACTATACCAGATCAGCAACAGGTTTCGGAGAGTCACCTGATCAGATTGAGAGCCCTGTACATGTTAAATACCAGGTTGTCCGTTGCAGCGTTTGTTCAGACTAGCAATATAGAAAAATTAAGCGTGTCGAATTTTCGATTCAGATTTAATCCGCGGGAAGGTAATGATCTATATATAGTATATAATCATGGGTTTAATACACACCGTGAAGAGATGCATCCTGCATTGCCTGCAACAAAAAACTGGAATATCAGTGTTAAATATGTCAACACTTTCATCCTGAAATAAGCATATTGACCGGACCTTTTTCCAACCAGAAAATATTCTGCGAAGAATTTATGTGTCTCGTGGCTAATATATTCAAGTTGTTTCACTCAGGCCTCCACGTCGTAATAAATCTTGTAAAACTTCTTCCCGTTTTCATCCACTCCTTTTTCGATCAGTTGCCGGTTACCGTGGATGTAGATGTGAAAGTTCCGGTCGAGCTTGAGCACACTTTTAAAAATGCGGGCCTGCTTTTTAACTGCCTGGGGAGAAATTTCAAAACTATCCGGAAGTTCTATGTTGTTTTCCGATTTGTAAGATGATTCGAAACTTCGGAATGAATTGATCACATCGGGCTGGCCGAATACATCCTGTTCAAAATCGGTTTTGCTGAAATTCTCATTCTTCTTGAAATAGGCTACCGAACGGTTCAGCAGGTCAATCTGATCGGTGCGGCCGACCTCAAAATCCTGTGTCAGTTTTTTGGTGACAAAGTTCTTGGCAATGTTCAGGAATTCCTTGGTGCTGTGGTATTCATCGCTGACTGGCTTCAGCTGCAGGAAGGTGTCCTTCCAGTATTGGGCTTCGGTAAGCTTGTTTGATTTATCCACGATGCAAACCCTGTAGCCGGTATCATTGTCTGTGTTCAGAATAAGGCATCCCTTGTCGAGTTTTTCGATATTGATACCCTTGTCGCCCTGAACGGAAAACTGGTCGCGGTGGCTGTTCACCTTTAAGAACGACTGTTTGTTTTCGGATTTGAAAATACCCAGGGCGTCAACGGTTTCATCATCAATTGTGATGCCTGTCAGATAGGCAACAAAGAGGTCTCCGGGTTTGATCTGCGGGTGTGTGGAGGTTTCATAAAGATGCTGAGCTATATTGACCGAATTTTCATGAAGGGTGTTTAGGTTGTCAAAAATCGCAGACGCAAAAATGCACAGCGGGTTCATGGAAAAATCCCCGTTGCTGAATGTGAATGAGTAAAACTCAGGATTGGAGAAAGGTGTCAGGAAGAATTTCAGAAGCAGTTCACGGGTATTTGTTTCTTCAATATCAAGCAGTGATTTAGACAAGTGAAGCTCTTCACCGTTGGTTTTGTTTCCGACGTTGTGAGCGGATAGTCTTTCGATTTGGGTTTGAGTAAAATCAATCATGTTATGCCATTTATCTTGCGCATAAAGGTAAGTTTTGTTCTTTTCTGTGCAAAATGGTGGTGGCTGATGTTTGAAATGTAATTTGGGAGCATATTGACTTTGGCTTTATGTTATCGTATCTTTCGCATGTTCCTTCCATAATAATCTCTCCACTTTTTAAGTCACTTGAAAAAAGGAGGCGGATATGTTCATCAATAAAAATGAAAAGCTTTTTGTCAGGAGGCGGGACTTTGTGAAAACATCTGCATTGGCAGGACTGACTATGGCTCTTCCTCATATCAATCTTTTTGCAACTGATCCTGAAGAGGTAAACGGCTGGTATGAAAGGCTTGCTGATGCACTGGACCAGCTTCCCAATGCGTTTCCCAGAACTCAGTCAAAAATTGAAATCACCTTGTTGAAGAAGATATTTCTTCCGGAAGAAGCAAACATGGCAGGTCAGTTAACAAAAGATTCTGAATCTGTATCAGAGATTGCCAAACGAACCGGACTTTCGGAAGAGGAAACGGATACGCGTCTCAGGACAATGGCCGGCCGTGGCCTGGTTTGGGGTAATCCCGAAGCTAAAATGTAT
>CAYVBH010000114.1:830-11661 GCA_964449015.1 uncultured Bacteroidales bacterium | reverse complement strand
AAACTCAGAAATATGAGTCCCGATATCAAAAAAGCCTATCAGAAAATTGCGTATTACAGGGGACTTGAACTTTTCAGCGATTTGAATTTTGACGAGGCTATCGGTATGTTCAAATCTTCAGGCAAGTATGGAAATTTTGACAACAAAATATATGCCTTTAGCCATTACTGGATGGGAGAAGCTTGTTACAGGAAGGGGATATACGGCGAAGCCATCGATCATCTCAATGCATTCCTGGCCCAACCCGGCATGACTGCTTTCGAAGAATACCAGATGGCACATTACAACCTGGGGTATGCTTATTTTTCGATGAAACAATATGATAACGCAGCCGTCTGGTTTTCCAAATTCACTACCATGACTAACGTCAAACGCAAAGATGTACTGAACGATGCATTTAACAGACTGGGCGATTGTTACTTTGTTCAGGCTCAATACAGTAAAGCAATCCAGTATTATGACAACGCTCTGAAAACCGGTACCGGGACAAACGATTATGCCCTCTTTCAGAAAGCAGTAGCCCTTGGGGTGAACGGGAAAGACAACGAAAAAATCAATGCATTGAATCAACTGCTCACATCCTTCCCCAAATCGGCCTATAAGGCAGATGTTTATTATCAGATGGCTGAAAGCTACGTGAAACTCAGCCAGCCCGATAAAGCAATTATCAATTACCGGAAGGTGATCAGTGACTACCCGGCCAGCAGTTATGTCAAGAAGTCATTGCTGAACCTGGGCATGCTCTACTTCAATCAGAACCGCAACAACGATGCCATATCCTGCTACAAGAAAGTAATCGAAGATTACCCCGGTACCGAAGAATCACAGAATGCGATGATCGGGCTAAAGAATGTGTATATTGACAACAAAGACGTGGATGGTTATTTCTCTTACATGAACAACAAGGGTGTTCTCACCTCATCGGACCTGATCGAACAGGATTCACTCAGCTACCTCACTGCTGAAAGAACCTATATGAGCGGAGATTACGCACGTGCTTCACAAAGCCTCAAGAGTTATGTTGAAAAGCATCCCGATGGCAGATTCCTGTTGAATGCCCATTTTTACAAAGGCGACTGTAATTACAGGGCGAACGAATATACTGAAGCCCTGACATCGTTTGATTATGTAATTTCCAAACCCCGAAGTCGTTTTACTGAACCGGCACTCCTGGGCGCATCCAGAATCAAATTCAGACTGAAAGATTACGCCGCTGCTGCCGGTTATTACCAGAAACTTGAAGAAGTAGCCGAAGTGAAAAGCAATCTTCTTGAAGCACGCATGGGACTATTGAAGTGTTATTCCATGCTCGAAGATCAGGGTAAGGTAATTGAACTTGCCGACAAGATTCTCCTGACTGAAAGACTTTCACAGGAACAGGAGCGGGAAACACGTTTTGCCAAAGCCAAAGCTTTGCTGGCAAATGACAGACAGATGCTTGCCCTGGAAGAATTTAAGAAAGTGGCTGTTGAAGTAAAGAGCGCTGAAGGTGCCGAATCAAAATTCCGCGTCGCCGAAATATATTACAAACGAAAAGAGATTGACAATGCCGAAAAGGTAATTGCCGATTTTGCAGATAAAACAACACAGCACCAGTTCTGGATGGCCAAAAGCTTTCTGCTATGGGCCGATATTTTCCAGGACAAGGGTGATGTTTTCCAGGCTACACAAACCCTTCAAAGCCTGATCGATTATTATGAGAAAAATGATGACGGAATCCTTGATGAAGCAAGAGCAAAAAAGAAGGCTCTGACTGAAAAGCAAACCGTGATCAAAAAGACAGGTGTTGAGGAAACCGAAGAAGAGATCGAGATCAGGGAATAAAATCTAGGAATGATAAGAACAACTATAGAACATAACACTATGATCAGGGCAATATTCAAATATAAACCAGGGTTCCTTGTTTCAGCACTACTGATATTCAGTGCATATCCATTGTCAGCACAGGAATTGAACAAGGAAGTATATGTGGTTCGACCTTACGAACCAACACTGTCGGATGCCAACAAGTATAATTTTCTGCCGGAAACGGACGATTTTGAAACCACGACTCCGAAATTCAGCTATTCCATCACACCCATCCGTATAGCAAATCCTTTTGATCCCGATCCTATTAAGGCAGCAAAAACAGTAACCACATCGCTGCCCAGGATTTACAATACCTGGATAAAACTGGGCATGGGAAATTACTCCACACCAATGGCTGAATTCAATATCAGTAACCTCCGGTCAAAGGAATATGCATACGGAGCATACCTATATCACAAATCGTCACACGGGAATATCAGGTTAGCCAATGAAGATAAAGTGAAGGCAGGTTATGTGGTAAACCAAATGAACCTTTACCTGAAAAGATTCCTGAAAGGATCCACCATTTCCGGTAACCTGCGCTTCAATCAGGAAGGGTTCAATTATTACGGCTACAACACACAGCGTATTGCAGGCCCGCTCGATCTGGATCGCGACAGTCTGAAGCAAAGGATATATAACCCGGGGTTTGATGCCGGTATCAGATCGAACATGACAGATAACGAGCAACTCAATTATGAAGTTGCCGCCAGCTATGATTACTTCTTTGATAAGCAGAAAAACAAAGAAAACAGCCTGCTTATCAAATCAACACTCAGCAAGAATTTCAATGAGCTGCTCGGTGGTCTTGATTTGTCGGTTGACTATTCTAATCTGAAAGGAATCGACACCCTATCCAATACAATAGTCCGAATCAATCCCTGGATCAGCAAGCGCAGCACCGATTGGAATTTCAAACTGGGTTTTGAAGCAGTTGTCGACGCAGCCAATATTACTAGCTTTTACTTTTATCCCAAGGCAAACCTCGACATCATCATTATTGAAGATGTTCTGGTTCCATTTATTGGCCTGACCGGGGAACTTCAGAAGAACAGTTACCGGAACCTATATGATGAAAACCAGTTTGTCAAACCCGGCCTGTCTCTCAAAAATACCTCAAGCAACATCATTGTTTATGGCGGCCTCAAGGGAAATATCAATTCAGTGATCCGATTCAGGGCCGATGTAAGCTATACCGTTTGCAAAAACTATCACTTTTTCGTAAACGACACCATCACGGAATCACCGCTTTTGCCGCTGCAAAATCAGTTTACAGGTGTATATGACGATATCAACCTGATCACATACCACGGCCAGCTTGCCTTGCAGCCGTCTGAAAAGCTTGAAATAGTCCTTGATGCCAGGTATTTGGATTATAAAACTTTTGAAGAATCAAAACCATGGCACAAACCAAACCTGTTGATCGGTCTTGATGCCAGTTACCAGGCCGGGAAAAAGATGGAAATCGGTGCAGGCATCAGCCTGGTGGGGAAACGTTGGGTGAGAGATTATTCACAACCCGAAAATATGAAAAAACTGGATCCTGTAATTGACGCAAATCTTAGTTTGAATTATCACTATTCCAAACTGTTAACAGTTTTCGCCGAATTCTATAACATAACTGAACGCAGCTACGAGATTTGGAACCAGTATCCTTCACAGAGATTCAATTTTCTGATCGGATTCTCATACAAGTTGTAAAGGGTTGCACCGACACATTTACCTCATGAAAATCTACACACGTACCGGCGATAAGGGCAATACCACCCTTGTGGGTGGAAAGCAGGTGCCCAAGACACATATCCGTATTGAGGCATACGGAACAGTTGATGAATTGATCGCCCACACAGGGATGATTAAGGACATGTGGAACAACCCTGAAATAGACAAGATACTTACGGAAATCCAGGACCGGTTGATGACATGTGCAGCTATACTGGCCTCTGATTGCGAAGACTGCCGGGTAAGCATTCCCGAAATCGGAGAGGGTGATATCAGCCAGCTGGAAAATGAAATCGATCGTATGGAAAGTGATTTGCCAACACTCAAATCGTTTGTATTGCCGGGAGGCCATGTATTGTCATCGCAGTGTCACATTGCCCGTACTGTTTGTCGCCGGGCTGAAAGACAAATAATCAGGCTGTCATCCGAACTTTTTGTACCCGATACCGTAATAAGGTACATAAACCGGCTGTCGGATTATTATTTCGTACTGTCGCGCAAGGTGTTACGAGATTTTAACAAAGAAGACACGCCCTGGAATCCCAGGTTGTAGTTTATATATATTTTTTTATATTTGCACAATTTTTAAGATAAGGTCACACTAAAGTTATACCCTATGTACTGGACCCTTGAATTAGCGTCTAAACTGGAAGATGCCCCCTGGCCGGCCACAAAAGAAGAGCTGATTGATTTTGGCATCCGTTCAGGTGCACCACTTGAGGTTATTGAGAATTTGCAAGAAATTGAAGATGAAGGTGAAATCTATGAAAGTATAGAAGATTTGTGGCCCGACTACCCAAGCAAGGATGACTTCTTTTTCAACGAAGACGAATACTAAACAAAAAAGGCTGTCAGATGACAGCCTTTTTTGCTTTATTTACCTAATATTTTAAAATATCCTCTTTGTTTTTCGGCCGTTTTGCGTCAAGCCATTTGAAGTCTTTGAGTATGACCTCATCTTCAGGAACCATGTTCATGGGATAGGTAGTTCCGGTTGGTTTCACATAAAAGCGGATATCGTCGGGCTTTTTGTTTTTCAGATAAATGGTCAGATTCGAGCTTTGCAGTATATTGACCCCGACGAGTTCATTATTGTCAGGCACATAATAAACAGTCTCTCCGTTACCCTTGACATCAATCTTATAGGGCTCATTGTTCCTGAAATATCCGGTCATGGCTTTACCCTTGATCTGGTTGAACTTACCGGTATCCGCGCGGTTAATCAGAAAGGCTAGTTGTTTCATGTGCAACTGGTCAACCTCCTTGTTTTTGGTCCAAATCTCAATATAATCAGCCGAGAGCTGATTTTCACCCGACCAGAGAACAGGTTCATAATAAAGCCTGATGATGGAATCACGTGTTGAATAGTAGAGTGAATCACAGATCCCCTGCAAATCCGATTTGAAGAGTTTTACACCAAAGTATGCCTTCAATTGCCTGCCTTGTCCCGAATCGGGCATGGCCCTCAAGGTATCGGCATGAATGTACACAGAGTCGGCCTCACTGGTAATATAAATAAAAGCAGCATTCCGGGTAATCAGCGCACTATCGTATTTCTGTTGTATATAAGCATGATCACCCCTGAGTATCACATTTTGTTCTTCGTCTGAGATTTCAATATTCGAGAAACCTTCACCATAGCCGGTTTCTCTTTCATAATACAAGCTGTCAGCTTGAATAGTCTGCCTTTTATTTCTTACAAGAGCATTGTTTTTGAGCTTACTAATATTGGTCGCTGTATTGTACCAGCCATGTTCGCAATAAATATAACTGCTGTCGCCGATTATTTCAGTAGGGCCATAAAAATAAGCAACCCGGGTCGGAGTGTGATACCTGAGGGTATCTGAATAGATAGTATATTCAGGATTCCAGAGCACAACCGAATCCCTGAAATAATACATTTCATATCGTGAATAATAATACCCAACCCTGCTTTTCAGCCTGTTTTCTCCGCTTTTGATATCTGCATGTTTTGTGTAAAATCCGACACTGGTACCCAGATTATAATCGAGTTCAGATGTTTTCAGTTCCATATCCCTGCCTATCAGCCTCACATTCCTCCTGATTTGTGCAAGCCGGGTGATTCCGTCATAGTGCAGATAATCACCATACAGGTCAATAGTGTCACCCTGAACCATATGAACACGGCTAAAAGCTTCAAAAACATCGGTGGGAGTGTAATAGTAAGCACTGTCACAATACATGACTGCGCCTTCACGGTTCAGGATTACATTGCCAATAAACCGGAGTGCTCCATTAGCAACTTCTGAAGCCTGTTCCATAATAACAGCGGAAATATCAAGTTGCTTCGTCTGTGCAAAACTGCTTCCCCCAAACATGGCGGGTAATACAATCAGCAGACAAAACCAGGCTTTTCTCAGTGTAACCATTTTCAGTTATTCGTCCAAAAGGGCATGAAGTGATTGCTATTTATACCAGCCGGAAATCCTAAAGGCACATTTTTTATACTTATCGGAAATGCGGATATAGGTAACCTTTATTTTGTCGGTCACCCATTCGTTCACCTTTTCGTTTTCCTTGATAGACATCGTCCTTTCCTTAAAAAGGTTATAATCTTCCTTCAGATTGCCCACATGCGGATTTGTCCGGTTCTTCAGCCAGATTACCTTAAAAACCGGCCTTCCCTGGTTGTCGATCGATTCATATGGGTCAGAAATTTCCCCAATTTTCAGCTTGTTAATGATCTCATATTCCGTTGGCTCAAATTCATCCATTTGCCACCTGATACCTCCCCTGAATGGATTCACTGACTGACCACCGTTCAACCGGGTATCTTCATCCTGACTGAATCTCATTGCGGCCGTTTCAAACTTCATGGAATCCAGCCTGACAAGCCTGATCATACTGTCGAGCCTGCCAATGGTATAGTTTTTTTCATCAGCAGAAATCCTGGGTTTCATGACAATGTGCCGTGTATGAATCCGGTCCTCGGTTTTATCGATGCATTGTATAATATGATATCCAAAGGACGATTCCACAATTTTGGAAATGCCTCCTTTTTTCAGGGCAAATGCAGCCTTGGCATATTCCGGATCAAGTTCTGTTTTAGCCAGCCAGCCAATATCTCCTCCCCTTACCGAACCTGCATCTTCGGAGTGAACCACAGCAAGCGTTACAAAACTCTCTCCATTCATTATCCTTTCCCTGATTGAGAGCAGTTTCTCCCTCACATCAGCAATTGCTTGTTCGCTCGACTTGGGATAAATCAGAATCTGGTTGAATTCAACTTCGGCATTGATGTATGGGAGACTGTCGGTTGGGAGACTTCTGAAATAAGACCTCACCTCCGAAGGAGTCACTGATAAACCTTCAGTGATGTTCCTCTGCATCTTATTGGATAAAACCTGCTCCCTGATATCATCCTGAAGATCCAGTCTGATTTCAATGATTGATTTCTGGAAATAGTCCTCCATTTTTTGTTCCGAGCCGAACATGTTGACAAAATAACGCATACGGTCTTCAATTACTCCACTCACCTCTGACTCGGTCACTTCAATACTGTCAACTTCCGCCTGGTTCAGTAAAAGCTTTTGCACCAGCATTCCTTCAAGAATGGAGCATCGGGTTTGCTCATTCACTTCATCGCCCTGTTGTACCAATTGAAGTGCATTCTTTTCAATGTCTGAGAAAAGTATCTTTTTATCACCAACAACGGCAACCACCTCATCTATAATTCTGGCCTGGCCTGAAACATTCATGAGACAGGCTGTAAGCAAAACAAGCAAAATACAGGAAATACGCATCATTGATTTATTTATATATAATAAAATGTTCACGATTCTGTGCATCTGAATAAATATTCCTTTCAAGCTCATCAATCAATTTAACCTTTCGCTTATTCAATATGATATAATGTATATCGTCCCTTACCAGTTCAAATGGACTAATGCTTCCTTCGGCTGCAGTTTCCTTAACGTAAAGAAAGTAGTAAAAATTGTTGTCCTTTACCTCCAGGTAATTGCGATATCTCAAAGTGCTTAAAAAAGATTCTCCGTTGCCCGGAATCATTCTAAGTACCTCGTTCAGGTTAACCCAACCCTCATTGAAATGATCATAAACCGTGGCATGGGCAAAGCAATAGCCCTCGAGCTTATTCATGGTTTCCTTATCATCTGACCGGTACCACTGCCTGAGCTTATAGATATCAGGGGCATCGGCCGGGATCTTGATATAGGATCCTTTCATCAGCGGCTCTTCCAGCAGAAAATTGGATTGATTGGCTTTAAAATAGGCTTCTATTTCCTGTTCGGTAACCATCGTATCCAGATTTTGCCCCAGATAACGTTGCTGATAGGCATAAATAAGCAACGAGCTCCGGTAATTATTAATTTGCTGTTCCACGTCTTTCTCTTCATCTGAAAGATTCATTTCAGCCTTGTTCAGCAGCAACTCGTTTCGAATCCACTTTTCAATAAAATCCCGCACCAGAGAGGCACTGTCAGAATCAGAGATTTCTGAAGGTATCACACCTTTCAGATCATCGCTGTACAAATACTTATCATATACTTTTGCAAGCGGCTTTCCTTCACCTTTATCGGATGCCTTATGGCATGATGCAAGTGAACCTGCCGCCAGTATCAGTATCAGTAATTTTATCGATTGCAGATTCATTTCACTTGTTTTAATACATCCTGGTTGACAACAACAGCGTATTTGGCCCGCAGTGTATCGATCCACTGCTTATCAAGAAAATTCTGGTAATCGGCAGTAACCTGACCCAGAACGTCATCAAATGCCTTGGGTGATGGCGGCAAAATGGAATTAACAACCAGCAGTCTAGTAATGTTTGTCTGGGGCAGGGTTTTAACAGTTCCTTTTTCCCAAATGAATTCCCCGTAAGGTGTTGATTCACCGTTTTCAATCCTTCGGTCGATGACCTCAATACATTTTATGGAGTCATTTGAGCAAACATTTTTAAGGTATTCCGGCACTGTGCAGAACTTTTTGGCTCTTTTCCGGGCATACTTCAGGGCTGGTTTGAGATAAAGCGGATCACGCACAGTATAGAGGGAGATATCTGCCCTTTCTTTCCACATATATTCCTTTTCATGCTGCGCATAAAACACCCGCAATCCGGAACTGTCGTTAACAGCTTTGCTCCATACATTTTTGTCCATGATATTGAAAAGAAGAATGCCATCGTGGTATTCCTCCATCAGGTACCTGAAATTGGGATACTTTTCTTCAAGCCGTTGTTTTTCCAGTTCCATCAGCGATTTCCGCACCAGTTCATCACACTTGGTATTCACAATATCCGAAAAACCAAGCTTTTTGCTATAGCGATTGGTTTTCAGGATAAAATCGATCAGTTCGTTCTGGGAATATTCCTTTTTGTCAATGGCAAAAACAGGTTCAATCAAATCGGTTACCAAAGCGGACTTCCATTCTCCCGAGTAGACAGTACTATCGAGCATGCCTGCAATATCGCCAATATTTTCAGGGTATTTTGTTACTTTATATTGCTGCATCAGTGTGGCAAAAAACGCTTCTTCCGTTTTTTTCCCCCTTTCATCCATCATTATCCGTTCCTCGATTTGAGGTTTGATCTGACCAAAAGATGCCAGCGGGCGTTTGCCGAGCAGCTGGAAAATATGCCAGCCATAATCCGATTGAACCGGTGCTGTATAGGAGCCACTGTCTTTAAGTGCAAAAACCTGCTCCTCAATATTGGCCGGCAGTTCACCTGAACGCAGCCATCTCATTTGTCCCGCATTGCGCGATGAACCCGCATCTTCCGAATACTGCTTCACCATATCTGCAAATGAAGCGCCACCCTGGAGCTGTTTATAGCATGCATTGACCTTCTCAAAGGCTTTATTACCTGCATCCTGGTTTTCATTTCTACCTGATCGTACCAGGATGTGCGCCAGTCTGATTTCGCCAAGTGCCTTTCTTCGGCCGTTTACACGGATGATGTGATAACCGTACCTGGATCTTACGGGCATTGAGAATTCGCCAACCGGAGTGTTATAGGCTGCATTCTCAAAGGGATAAACCATTGTGAAAGCAGAAAACCAACCCTGGTTACCGCCATTGACCTTTGCAGAAGGATCATCGGATTCCTCCCGGGCAATTTTTTCAAATGGTTCACCGGCCAGCAGCCTTTTCCGGATATTCATCGCCCGGGTATAGGCGACAAGTGTATCAGCCGGACTTGCTTCAGCAGGCAGTTTGACCATGATATGACTGGCATCTATTTCATTAAGTGTCCGGTTGTATGCTTCCAATACAAGCCGGTCAATCAGGTTACGGTCCTGCAGGTATGGCTTTGACAATTGCTCCCGGTACCCTGCAAGTTCATTAACGAATGATGTCAGGGTATCATAACCGAGTTTTTTGGCTTCAAGAACCTTCAGTTTAAAATTGATGAACATTTCGAGGTACTCGGCAGGTGATTTGCTGTCATAACCCGCCACGTTGTTGTTCTTGCGGAATATCCGCTCGAATTCAGACTTCATCACGGGCTGATTGTCAATTGTGAGCAAAACAGCGTCCTGTGAAAAAGTGATACAGAAAAGCAAATTGATAAAAACCAAAGTAAGAATTAGGTGTTTCATCAGTTTCAGGATTATGGTTTAACGGCTGTAATTGGGTGCTTCACGGGTAATGGTAACATCGTGGGGATGGCTCTCGGTAACTCCTGAACTGGTTACCCTCACAAATTTTGCGTTCATCAGCTCGGGAATACTTCCTGCACCGCAGTATCCCATTCCTGCTCTTAATCCGCCGATCATCTGGTAAACCACTTCAGACAACGAACCTTTGAACGGAACCTGCGCAACTATGCCTTCCGGAACAAGCTTTTTAATATCATCCTCGGAGTCCTGGAAATACCGGTCACCCGATCCCTGTTGCATAGCTTCGATGGATCCCATACCACGATAAGATTTGTATTTCCGGCCATTATAAATTATTGTTTCACCTGGTGATTCCTCAACTCCGGCAAACAATGAACCGGCCATTATGGAACTGGCTCCGGCAGCAATTGCCTTAACCATATCACCTGAATAGCGGATACCTCCATCGGCAATGATGGGCAATCCGGAACCCTTAAGTGCACTGGCCACGTTAAAAATGGCGGAAAGCTGCGGAACACCCACGCCTGCAATTACGCGCGTGGTGCAAATCGATCCCGGCCCGATGCCTACCTTAACTCCATCGGCTCCTGCATTGAGCAGGTCTTTGGCAGCTTCAGCAGTGGCTATGTTGCCAATAATAATGTCGAGGTTGGAGTAATGTT
>CAYVBH010000114.1:0-820 GCA_964449015.1 uncultured Bacteroidales bacterium | reverse complement strand
TGTTTCTTGGCCTTTTTCAGTGTATCTATCACTCCTTTTGAGTGGCCGTGGGCTGTATCAATAACTATGGCATCCACGTCCGATCTGACCAGTGCATCAATTCTTTCCAGGGTATCTGCAGTAACCCCGACAGCTGCAGCAACCCTGAGTCTTCCCATCGAATCCTTGCAGGCATTAGGCCGGTCCTTTGCCTTAGTAATGTCTTTATAGGTAATCAGACCGATGAGCCTGTAATTCTCATCTACAACAGGAAGTTTTTCAATTTTGTAATTCTGGAGGATGTCGGCGGCCTTTTCCAGATCCGTTTCCTGGCTTGTTGTTATGAGATTTTCCCTGGTCATGATTTCCCTGATGGGTCTTTTCAGAACCTGCTCAAAGCGGAGATCACGGTTAGTAACAATGCCGATGAGTTTATGATGCGCATCAACCACCGGTATGCCTCCTATTTTGTATTCCTTCATCAGGTTCAGGGCATCCGCAACAGTAGCAGTGGGCTTAATGGTGATCGGGTCATAAATCATTCCGTTTTCAGCCCGTTTCACCGTTTTAACCTGCTTTGCCTGTTCTTCAATACTCATATTCTTATGAACCACGCCGATACCCCCCTCCCTGGCAATAGCAATAGCCAGTGTGGCCTCCGTAACCGTATCCATGGCTGCTGAAACAATCGGCGCATTCAGCTTGATGTTACGCGTAAGTTGCGTGGCAATATTGACATCACGAGGCAATACCTGAGAGTATGCAGGAACCAGAAGTACGTCGTCAAAAGTCAGCGCTTCGGTAACAATCTTATCGGTGAGGTTTTTCATGACGGAAATTA
>CAYVBH010000113.1:0-11690 GCA_964449015.1 uncultured Bacteroidales bacterium | reverse complement strand
AGTGGTTTTCCACTTCGGCCAGGCAGGGCACCACATAGCAACCCGATGAACAATCTTTATTTTCATAGGCTGTTCCGCCAAAAAGTATCTTTCCGCCCGCGGCTTTTACCTTTTCAATGGCTGAGAAAAAGCTGCCTGCAGCTTGTTTATCGATCAGCGGCCCAACATGCGTTTTCGGATCCAGGGGACTGCCGATAACAAGCCCCTTATATGCTTTAGCCAGCCTGGCGGTGAATTCATCAAAAACGGAATCATGCAGGATGATGCGCCGGGTAGATGTGCAGCGTTGCCCGGTGGTTCCCACAGCACCAAAGACAACCGCACGCAAAGCCAATTCCATATTGGCATCGGGAGTTATTATGATGGCATTGTTACCTCCCAATTCCAGTATGGTACGTCCCAATCGCTCTCCCACAAGCTTACCTGCTTGTTTACCAATGCGTGTCGACCCGGTGAATGAAACCAGCGGTATCCTCCGGTCAGCAAAAAGGTCGTCTCCCAGATATTTCGAGCTGGTAGCCACCAGGTTCAGCACTCCTTCAGGAACTTGATTTTCTTTCAGTACACCTGCTATGATCCGGTGAACCGCAATGGCACACAGCAATACCTTCGACGAGGGCTTCCACAACACCGTATCGCCACACACCAGGGCTATCATGGCATTCCAAGACCATACCGCAACCGGAAAGTTAAAAGCTGAAACCACTCCTACAATGCCCAGCGGATGGTATTGCTCATACATCCGGTGGCCCGGACGCTCGGAATGCATGGTAAGTCCGTAGAGCTGACGTGAGAGTCCTACTGCAAAGTCGCAGATGTCAATCATCTCCTGCACCTCGCCCAGTCCTTCCTGCAAAATCTTTCCCATTTCCCAGCTCACCAACCGGCCCAGCGCTTCCTTGTTTTTCCTCAGTTCAATGCCAACCTGTCTGACTAGTTCTCCCCTTTTTGGTGCCGGAACCAGACGCCAGCTGATGAAAGCTTTCGCTGCTTGTTGCACCATCCGATCATAATCTGCCCTGGTGGCCTGCTTTATTTCAGCTATTGAACCGCCGTCTGCCGGGGAATAGGATACCAAACGCTCTCCTGCTGTTTCATACCATACCGTACCGGTGCAAATACCCGGATTTACATCGATAATACCCAGCTGCTTGAGTGTACTTTTTATATCATGTGTCATAGGAGCTATTATTTATCAATTTGGTAATCTGTAATACATATCCCGCCGTTATCACCTTTTTCTGCCCAGGGCTTTCACCAGCCCACCTACTTCGAGTATTTCCTGCATCTTACCGGGCAGGGCGGCAAAATGAAAGTCCCGGTTACCGATGCGTATGATGCCGTGTTGCATATCCACTTCCACCTTATCTCCATTCCTGTATGCGTCAACTGCCTCGGGAACCACCAGAATCGGCAAACCCTGGTTGATTGCCGATCGAAAAAAAATGCGTGACACCGATTTGACGATGACTGCCGCTATTCCTAAATATGACATTCCTGCTGCAGGATGCTCCCTGGAACTGCCGCACCCGAAATTATCACCACAAATCATAACATCGCCACGTTGTGCCTTTCCCGAAAAGCTCACATCAAATCCTTTAAGTAAATGGGGCACAATCTTATCGGGCTGCGAACTGTTGATTTCATAGGTCAGGTTTCCGGCAAAGAGCTGATCGGTATTCAGGTTATGAGCATCATGATAATCCCATACGCCGTTTACATACCGGTTATCCATTTCAGCAATCACCACGGTAGCAGTTTGTTCTGCGTGGTACGGGTATTTGACCCCGATGCGGCTCTTCATGGGAGAGGTAATACAGCCATGAACGGCAGAAAGCGCCACTGTGGCCGGCGAAGCCAGGTATATTGATGCCTTGGGATTGCCCATTCGCCCCAGAAAATTCCTGTTTGCAGTGGAGATTACGTTGATGCCATCAGGTGGTATCCCCTGTCCCGTTCCCAGGCAGGGTCCGCATGACGGACTGAGCATATTGGCCCCGGCCTGCAAAAAAATTTCCACCAGACCTTCACGCAAAGCCTGCAAATAAATATCCCGCGATGCGGGGGTAATCAGCAACTGCACATCCCCGGCCACCTGTTTTCCTTTGAGCAGGGCGGCAGCTTCGCGCAGGTCCTCAATTCTGCCATTAGTACAGGTGCCTATCAGGGCCTGTCCTACCGGAATTCCTGCCACCTCGTCCACACTTTTCACATGATCTACATGGTGCGGACAGGCTACCAGCGGGTATAATTCATTCAGATTGACTTCAATGGTTCTCATATAGTGTGCGTCATCATCGGCCCATACACCTTTGATTTCTTCCCCCAGAAAGTCGGTGAGCACACTATCTGCAGGAAATACGGCATTCTTTGCTCCCATTTCCGATGCCAGGTTGGCAATGGTCATCCTTTCGGCAATGCGCAGTGTTTTTAACCCGTCGCCATGGTATTCAACCGACAGGTAATCGGCACCGCTTGATCCGATCATACCCATTATATACAAAGCCAGGTCCTTGGCATAAACATGTTCCGGCAACTGGCCCTGCAATATTATTTTCATGGAATGTGGCACCCGGAACCAGGTTTCGCCCGTTTTCCAAATTCCTGCGGTTTCTGTACGGTCGATTCCGGTCGCAAAAGCGTTGAAAGCCCCGGCGGTGCAGGTATGGCTGTCGCTTCCCACGATCACCATGCCCGGACGGGAATACCGGCTCATCAACTGGTGGCAAATACCTTCTCCTGCATCGTGAAACCGTTTCACACCCTGACTGCGTGCGAAATTGCGGATCTGCAGATAGTCATTCGCCAGCTTGCTGTTGGTGGGAGGTGCATTGTGATCAAGCACGATAACCAGTTGATTGGCATCGAAAACGCGCTCACCTTCCATCTTTCGAAAAGTACTTTCGATGCTTGCTGTATTATCGTGACTCAACACCAGGTCGGGTTTGCGAAAAACGATTGTACCGGCCGGTGCTCCGAGAATTTTTTCTGCAAAGGTTTGTGATGGCATGGCAAGTTTTCTTCTTTTTTAGGTGACACTCAGGGTGCGAGTAACAAGTCGCCCGCTTCGTATATCATTTTTTGTATCTCAGAAAATCTGCTGATTATGACTGATTTGCCGTTTCGCTTATTGGTAATCTTGCCTCCTTCCAGATCGATGGTTACCCTATCGCGATCAACCAGTTCCAGCTCGTCCAGACTGGAATAGGTCAGTACCGGGAATCCGGCATTGATGGCATTTCGTTCGTAAATGGAACCAAAGGATTCTGCCAGTATGGCCCGGACACCCAGCGCACTGAAACAATCCACGGCATGCTGCCGGGAACTCCCCGAACCAAAGTTTTTTCCGGTAATGACGATATCTCCGGGTTGCGCTTTTTGGGGAAAATCTTCCCAACCCGGCAGGTTGCCCAGCGCATACCGGCCCATTTCAGTGATATCGATAACCGCCAGATGCTTGTTGTGATAGATCATGTCGGTATCAATATTATTGCGTATAATAAGCCACACTTTTCCTTCGATGATCAGACTTCTTTCTTTTTTCAATTCAACTGATTTTCCACTTTGTACGCTCGGTTTTTCAGTAGCAACTTTACCGCCGGTTCCGGCTTCTGAAACCAGCGGATGATCGGGTATGTTGTCAGCCGTGGTGATGTATCCTGCAATGGCCGATGCCACAGTAGTGGAAACCGATGCCAGGTATACATCGCCCTTACCCTGCTTTCCGGCGAAATTGCGGTTGCCAGTGCTGATGGTGACCTCACCCGGACCGTTCTGACCTATTTGTCCCGAAGCACAACCTGCACAACCTGCATTACCCACCAGCGCACCTGCCGATTTGAAAATATCGAGGTATCCCTGGCGCAGACAGGCATTCCATACTTCATCGGTCGATGGTACAATCTTCAGCACAACACCCGGGGCAACTTTTCTGCCTTTAAGCAAGCGTGCTGCCTCTTTCATGTCGTCAATCCGGCCGTTGGTACAGCTTCCCACCAAGGCCGAATCGATCTTCACCCGGCCCAGTTCCGAAACCGGGGTAACCTGATGGGGCTGCCCGGGAAGTGACACAACCGGACTGAATGAACTGATGTCCAATTCAATGGTTTTGCTGTACCGGGCATCATGATTGGCGTAAACCGGATTGACCGGCAGGTATGAATGTTCGCGGCACCAGGCAATTACCTCCGACGAAGGCGGGATAATGATGGCTATGGCTCCCATTTCGGTGGCCATGGAAGAAATGGTGATCCGTTCATCCAGGGTAAGCATTTCTGCTTCCTCACCATACAATTCGACGGCATAACCCAACAAGCCATCAGCTCCGAAGGTTTTAAGCATATTCAGGACAATATCCTTGGCCGAAATGTTTTCGGGCCGATCTCCTGTTAATCTGATTTGAATTGTTTCCGGCACCCGGAACCAGACCGATCCGCGCGACCAGGCTGCAGCAATATCCCTGTCGCCCATTCCCTGACCGAAAGCACCAATGGCACCTACGATGTTGGCATGTGAATCAGTCGAAACAAGGGTCGATCCCGGAACAGCCAGTCCCTCATCAATGGCCAGGTGCGTTCCGATACCGGCGTTGATATCATATACGTCAATCTGATGTGCACGTGCAAAAAGCCGGCATTTTTGCTGGTTGGTTGCATATTGCTGGTCCGATCCTGTCGGGTTGCAGTCGAATGTAAAAAAAGTTTTACTCCTATCGGCAATGGTAAGATTGTATTGCTCTAAGTGTTTCACCACACCGGCCCCGCCAAAGTCGCGTGCCATCCGCACATCAATAACCACATCCACAATATCCCCCGGCTTCACGCTATTACTGCTGCTGCCACTGTCACTGCCACTTCCATTTCTCAAATGCTCCGCAAGCATCTTCTCAATAATTGTCATGGTGATTTGTTTTTTTTGCTTTTGGCTGTTGGCCATTGGCTGTTAGCTCTTCCTGCTCGTCCCTTGTCACTAGTCACTTGTCCCTTCCCCGGTTCTTAAAAGGCAGAAACGTCATAAAATCGGCATGATGCACAATATACGCTTCGGTGGAACGCTTTACCAGGTCGCCTTCAGCGGCATGTGCTGCGATGATATGGCATACCTCGGCCGGCACACCGCATTGCTCGGCCAGTGACACCCCCGAAAAAGGGTGCCGCAGGTATGATCCGTATTTTCCCTGGATGCATAGTCCGTTTGTATCCTTTTCATATTCCAGCAATTTTCCCACATCAGCCAGGATGGCGCCGGCAATCAGCACGTCCATATTGACCGGTAGCTCTTCTTTAAAAAATTCATTGAACTTCAATCCGCTTTCCCGGGCTATATGCACCACGGCACGTTTGTGATCCATAAAACTGACCTTCAGGTCAGGTCCTGCCAGTAAAGTGAAAGGGATTTTTCTCAGATCATCGGCGCTTAGCACACTCTTTTTCAGGGCCAGTATCCAGGTTGCGGCTACTTTTTCCCGAAGGTCCTGATCCTGTATCCACTCCAGTTCCGGCCATAATTCTTTAATATCTCTCATACCTTATTGTTTTTCTTTCATATAAATATATTACAGCTGCAACAATATTCTGTCTTCCGGTCTTCTCAATCGGGCAGTCTGATGAGTAGCCGTCATTGCGAGCGGAATGAAATGGAGTGTGGCAATCTAAAATGTGTTTTTACTGGAAAGAGATTGCTTCGGTCGTCGTACCTCCTCCCTCGCAATGACGCGTTTCGGCTGTACCTCCCTGCCACTAATACTCTCACCTAATCACTTTCTCCACAACCGCATCTCCCATCTCCCTCGTAGACGCCGCGCCATGGCGCAATACTTCCGGGCTACCTCTCATCTTCAGCATATCATAAGTCCGAACCCTGCCTTCGGCTATAACCGCAGCCACCGCTTTACGTATTTTGGCTGCCTTTTCAGGGTGTCTCAGGTGATCGAGCATCATGCAAGCCGACTCGATCATGGCTATGGGATTCACAATCGATACCGGGTAATCAGCATACTTGGGTGCCGAGCCATGCGTGGGTTCAAATACCGCAACATTTTCGCCAATATTAGCACTGCAGGCAAAACCCAGTCCGCCAATCAGACCGGCAAACCCATCTGACACAATATCGCCGAACATGTTACCTGCCACAATCACGCCATAGTCCTCGGGGTTCTTGGTAAGCCACATCATCTGGGCGTCGATATTGGTATTCCACAGTTCAATAGCAGGATATTCGCGTTGCATTTCCCGCGCCATGTTGTACATCATGCCCGATGTTTCGCGTATCACGTTGGGTTTTTCGCAAAGTGTAACCGACCGGTATCCATAATGAGCTGCATGCTTAAAAGCTGAACGAAGTATTCTTTCGGTGGCTTTGCGTGTAAAAATGCGTGTGGAAACGGCAATTTCTTCCGGTGGCACCGTGCCGAAATTTTTCACAAAACTTTTATGGCTTTTCAATGCTTCATAAACCACCCCCTGCGGATGACTCCATTCGACGCCGCAATACAACCCCTCGGTATTCTGCCGGAACACCACTACATCCACTTCGGGCTCTTCAATTTCGCCATGGGCTCCCCTGCGGATGAAGTTAAGCGGATTCCCCTTGTAAGTATGGCAGGGCCTGATGCAGATATCCAAATTAAAATGCTGGCGCATGCCCACAATGGGACTGGCGTAAACATATCCCTTACCTTTCAGGTGACCGGCAAGTTCTGCAGCTGCTTCTTCCTTGGGTTTCGATGTGATGGCACCAAAGAGGCCCACCTTATGCGTGGCCAGTAGTTTCACCGTTCGCTCGGGCAAGGCGTTCCCCTCGCGGCACCAGAAATCCCAGCCGATATCGGCTTCAACATAACTGGCTTCAAATCCCGAAGCTTCAAGCACCCTGAGCGCCTCCTGCATCACCGCGCGACCAATTCCGTCGCCGGGCATTGTTAAAATTGTTGGTTTAGACATTGTGGTAGCTTTTGGCCATTAGCCTTTAGCTATTAGCCTTTAGCGTTTTGCTAACAGCTAATGGCCAACAGCTGTTTTCTAACAGTTAATGATTATTTATAGATAGCTTAAGTTTATTCATCAAAGCATTTTTTTATCGCCAAAAGCCAACGGCTAACAGCTAATAGCCAATGGCAACTTGTTTAACCACATCAATCACCGTCCCATCCACCCACTTGATGGCAGCAACGATCTTATCGGTAAATACCGGAGGTTGTGGCTTCCCGCAAATCTGTTCCGCCTCTTCCTTCAATTGCTCCAAGGTCTTGATTGGCAATCCGGATCCCTTTACCTTTTCGATCAAATCGATACGTAGCGGGTTGATGGCGATCCCCCTTTCGGTGACCACCACATCAATCAGCTCACCCGGGCCGCACAGTGTGGTCACTTCATCGCGGATCACCGGGATTCTGTCCCTGAACAACGGAACAGGCAGTATAACGGTTTTGGCAAACAGACAGTTCTGCCAGCCGCCAATGCCGTGTAATAAATAACCGTCGGAATGCGTCACCACGTTGGCATTGAAATTCAGGTCAATCTCAGTAGCCCCAAGTACTACCACATCCACCATCCCTGCAATGTTCCCCTTGCTGTGGTAGTTGTAACTGGTAAAGGGACTGGTCATTACATGCCTTGGATTGTCTCGTATTGACCGCACACCCTCCAGGTCAAAAGTCTGTCCGTCGAGGATATACTCTACCAAACCTTCCTCGAGCATCTGCACCAGGTATTTGTTACTGCCCCCCCGGGCAAAGCGGGCTTTGATGCCCTTTTTGCGCATGATATCAGCAAAGTAATTTCCCACTGACAAGGCTGTTCCACCCGCACCGGCCTGAAATGAAAACCCTTCGCGAATGATGCCGGTTGCTTCGCAAAACCGGGCAGTGAGTTCGGCCAGTAGCAGCCGGTCGGGACTTTTGGTAACCTCAGTGGTACCCGAAACAATCTTCTCGGGAATACCTACCCTGTCAACCTTAACTGTATAATCGACATAATTGCCCGGTATCTGCCAGGGAACGCACGGAAAGGGTACCATGTTGTCGGTAACCACAATAACCCGATCGGCATATTGCGCATCGCCCAGGGCAAAACCCAGTGAGCCGCTGGCAGAAGGACCGGTAACCCCGTTGGCATTGCCAAACGGATCGGCACAACCGGCACCGATTACCGCTATGTCAATTTTTACTTCACCATCCTGAATGGCCTGGTATCTGCCGCCATGAGAGCGAAGTACTGCCGTTTTTTTCATCTTTCCTTCGGAGCAGTATCGGCCGAGGGGACCGTTCATGCTGCCTTCGATATGACTGATGGTACCATCGTCAAGATATTTCAGCAGGTAAGCATGACACGAAAACGAAGCTGACGGAAACCAGCAGAGATTTTTTACACCCAGTTCGGCAGCAGCATCAAACACCCTATTGGCCACCAGGTCACCTTCGCGGAAATGATGGTGGGTTGAAATGGTCATGCCGTCTTTCAAACCTGCCTTTTGTAAAGCCACTTTCAGCGACTCCACTTGTTTGTTCCCATCTGCCGGGTAATCAGCATTGGAAAACAACCGGGGTGCATGGCGAAAACCTGTTGGCCGGCATGCGCCTACACCCTTGTAGGGTAGAGCTTTTTCACCGTTGATAGCAACAGTTACCCACCTGCCAGCTGCGTTTTGTACAAGTTTTTCTTTCATGGTGCAGTCCTCCAGTCTTCGGGTATCAATCCGTACTTCACGGCCCTTTCAATGGTTTTCAGTGCACGTTTTACCACAGGAGGGTCGATCATTTTACCTTTGAGTGAAACAACGCTGGAACCTGCCTTTTCGGCCTCTTCGTATGCCAGCACTATGTTCCTGGCCTTGTCGCACTCCCCTGCATCAGGCATGAAATTTTCCCGTATTACCTTCACCTGTCGCGGATGTATGCACCCCATCCCGGAAAAACCAAGTGCCTTTGATCTGCTCACAGCTCCGGCAAGACCAACCATGTCATCTACATCAGAAAATACCGAATCAATAGGCTGAATACCGGCAGCCCGGGCAGCATTCACGATCATGCTCCGGGCAAAAAACGATTCGTTGCCTTCTGTTGTACGTTGTGCGCCTATGTCGGCAGTATAATCTTCCAAACCTATAGCTAAGGCCACAACCTGTCTCGATGAACAAGCAATTTCATAGGCATGCATCACTCCTGCAGCGCTTTCAACAATGGGCATCAGGTGGATGGTATCGTTCTTCCTGCCCAGGATATCAGCTATGGCCTTATCAACAGTTAACACCTGTCCGGCATTTTCGCATTTGGGGATCAGGATCACATGAACACCGTGGCTGACACAAAACTGAAGATCATCAAGGCCAGCCGGAAGCTGGTTGATTCGCACCATGCGTTCTGCACCATAGAAATCAACACAGCGCAGGGCATTCCTTACCAGAAAGCGGGCTTCATATTTGCGTTCGGGTGTTACGGAATCCTCCAGGTCGAGTATGATGCCATCGGCACCATAGATGCCGGAATTAATCATCAACTTGGGATTGTTGCCGGGCAGGTAGAGCCGGGTGATCCGGTCGCGGTCGTGGGGTGTGATGTAATGATGATCCCGATGAACCGGCAGCAGGTAGTCCTGATCAGTCTTAATGCATTTCCGGACAACCGCCTCAAGGCGGGCAGCAAGAGTAAATAGCAATGCACCCGTGTCTTCAATTTCGAGCCTGGCATGGGTGATGTGGTAAAACTTCAGGACATCACGGCACAGTTCCTGGATGGAATGGCCATACATGCTTTTCACCTTGCTGGTGATGTTGATTTCGGTTTCGTGAACCGATTCCGGGTCGAGACTAACAAAGCAATCCGACCGGACTCCTTCTCCTCGATTACCTGCTGTTTGAATCATAACCGGGATTTTATCTACAAAAATTACGGATAAAATCCCGACTAAACCCTGATTGTTATCAGGTATAAAAACAAGAAATCCGCCAACGGTTTGTCCGGGGCGGATTTCAAAATTTTTATAAGGAATGATTATTCAGGAATATCAAACATCTGGCAAACTTCTTCGTAGCTCAGTTTAGTTAAATCGAGTGCGGATTTCTTTGCCGTTGCGGCAACTCCGCCGGGGATAATGACATAGCGGAACAGGTTATTCACTGCCAATGAAGGAAGCGTATAACTTGCTGTATTATCGTGGGTAAAACAGGATATGAAAATTTTCCCGGGTCTCATAAAGTGGTCAATCGTGTAAACCACATCATCAGCGGAATAACCAGTCATAGGCAATTGATATGTAACGGAATAACTGCTGGATATAGTGTAGAACTTCTTGTGATAGCATAAAACAACTCCCCTATTCATTATGCTCTCGGTAACCCCAGAGGCAACTATATGTTTGACTTTTAATTCATTGGAGCTAAGCGTCGTATCTCTCCAGCTACCTGGAAGAGTGGCCCATTCTGAGTAGATCACATTAGCCGTTCCGGTTTCTCCCTGAATTCCCTGAATTCCCTGAATTCCCTGAATTCCCTGAATACCTTGTTCTCCTTGTTCTCCCTGGGGACCTTCATCACCTTCGCATCCGATAAAAAGCACCAATGCCAGTATGGGCATTGCAAAAAATAACAACGATTTTTTCATGTTTGTAAGATTTAAGTTTATAATTATTGAGTGTTAAAAAAATCCATATTGAAATAACTGGGTTACGTGTTGCTTTGTAAAGGTAAGGCTTGCCTTAAACTGTTATGCTAACATTAACGAGAGTTATCAACAAAAGTTACCCTAACTGATAAAAATCATATTTTCAGCAAGGTCAGCATCAATTCAGTATAACAGGTTTAACCCGATGTATTGGGAATACTTATGCGGATTGCATCCTTACTAAACCATTGTCAATTCTACTTATCGCTTCTTCTTTCCCAATCATCTCCAGGATATCAAACAGGTGCGGTCCTATGCCCGAACCCACCGTAAAGGTGCGGCTAACCGGCCAAATCCCAGATTTTTACTCTCGGTATATTGTTTGATAATCAATTCCAGAGCCGGAGAGGTAAAATCATTGCTTTCACCAAACAATTTTCTAACCTCAGCTATGATTTGAGGTGTATCTTCTTTCCATACCTTTTTTGTCATGGCAGCGTCATATTCTGCCGGGGCTTCAAAAAAATAAGATGCCTGGCTCCAGAAATCCCGGGGAAATACCAGCCTTTCCTTCACCATGGTAGTCACTTTTTTCAGGTAATCCAGGCGAACTGTGAACCCTTTCTTTTGTAACTCCGGAATAAAAAGCGCTGCCAGATCGTCATCATCCATAGCCTTCAGGTACTGCTGGTTATACCACTTGGCTTTTTCAGGGTCAAAACGCGAACCTGACTTTCCTACCCGGTCGAGATCGAAAGCCTGTGCCAGTTCTTTCAGCGAAAACATTTCCTGCTCTGTGCCCGGATTCCAGCCAAGGAAGACCAGGATATTCACCATGGCCTCGGGAAGGTAACCCGATTCGCGGTAACCCGAGGAAACTTCATTGGTGAACGGGTCGGTCCATTGCAGCGGAAATACAGGGAATCCCATCTTATCACCATCGCGCTTGCTTAGCTTACCCTGCCCGCTTGGCTTCAGAATCAGCGGCAGGTGAGCAAACTGCGGCATCACGTTTTCCCATCCAAATGCTCTGTACAACAACACATGCAGGGGAAGTGAAGGCAGCCATTCTTCTCCGCGGATCACATGGGTG
>CAYVBH010000112.1:0-11727 GCA_964449015.1 uncultured Bacteroidales bacterium | reverse complement strand
ATCAAACAAATCAAAACAGGACCAAAATAGGGAGGATTTCAGCATGTTCGAATCAGTTTCATACTTTGCATTGCAGCATTACTGGTGGGCAATCATCTCATTGCTGGGGGCCCTGCTGGTATTCCTGCTCTTTGTTCAGGGAGGACAAACATTGATTTATACACTGGGTAAGAACGAAGCCGAACGCACCCTGTTGGTCAATTCCCTGGGACGCAAATGGGAATTTACCTTTACCACACTGGTCACTTTCGGCGGAGCATTTTTTGCTTCATTTCCGCTCTTTTATGCAACCAGTTTCGGAGGTGCTTACTGGGTTTGGATGATCATATTGTTTTGCTTTGTAATACAAGCGGTTTCTTACGAGTATAGGTCAAAACCCTCCAATGTTTTCGGCCACCGCACCTTCGAAGTATTCCTTTACATCAACGGGGCAGTGGGTACCTTCATGTTGGGTATTGCCGTGGCTACCTTCTTTACAGGCTCGGCATTCAGTATTGATTTCAGCAACATCACCCGGCTCAGTGATCCTGCCATATCCCGTTGGGAATCGCCTTACCGCGGGCTCGAAGCAGCCTTGAATGTGCATAACCTGATGCTGGGATTGGCTGTTTTTCTTCTGGCCCGAATCCTGGGACTGCTCTATTTTATAAATAATATCGGGCATGATACCATTGTAGAACGGGCGAAAAAATCTTTGTTCAAAAACGCCGTTCCGTTTGTTGCCGTATTTGTTGCTTACGTGGTGATCCTGCTACTTCGTAAAGGATATGCGGTTGACCCGCTGACTGACAAGGTTTATCTTGAAAACTTCAAATACACCCATAACCTTATCGCCATGCCGGCAGTGGCCGTTTTATTCTTAGCCGGCACTGTTCTTGTACTTTTTGGAATAATTAAAACGCTGGTCAGCAAGGGCTATTTCAAGGGTATCTGGTTTGCAGGATTTGGCACTGTGTGCTTTGTTTTCAGCCTCTTTCTGCTTGCCGGGTATAACAACACCTCCTATTACCCTTCGAATTTCGACCTGCAAAGTTCGCTTACTATTACCAACAGCTCATCAAGCCGATATACGCTGGTGGCCATGAGTTATGTTTCGCTCATGATACCCTTTGTGATTGCCTATATCTTTTATGCATGGAGATCAATCAACAGGGAAAAACTCACAAGCGAAGAAATCAGTTCGGGATCACACATTTACTAACGCTAAACTGAATTACCATGTACCTCCCCTCAATACTGATGCTGTTAAGCTGGCCGCTGACAATCCTGTTATGCTGGTTTGCCGTACGCATTGCCCTGAATATTTTCGAAAAGAAACAACAGGAATCCGAAAGCAACCGGCACTAGCAGTCAGGATTACTCCTGTTCAGTCTTTATCAGATAACCGCTGATCACCGAGAGGAGGATATACAGGACAATTACCGGAGCCAGGCCCGGAAGCCCGAACAGTACAATCAGCAACACCGACAGGGCCAGGAAGAGGTATTGTATCCAGTTTTTTGCGGGATCAAATGAGGTGACCTTGAGTGAAAACATGCGGATATTGGAAACCAGCAGGAAACACGACAAAACAATAATTACAAGCAGGAAATACCTGTTAAAAACAAGTTCTGCAAATGGAAGTTCGCGGCTGTTTTCAGCCAAAAATCCCAACGCTGCAATAAACACGGCATTGGCAGGTGTAGGTAATCCCCTGAAACTTTTCACCTGTTTTGTATCGAGGTTAAATTTAGCCAGTCGTAATGCAGAGAATACAGCTACCAGGAATGCTGCAAACAGCACCATTCCTTCTCCGGGAGCGGGATTCATTACGTCAAAATCAGCTCCGGGGGAACTTCTGACATAGGAGAGCAGCATCAGCCGGTAGAGAATCATGGAAGGGGCCACACCAAAGCTTACCACGTCGGCCAGAGAATCAAGTTGCTTTCCGAATTCAGAGATGCTGTTCAGGGTACGGGCCACCAATCCGTCAATAAAATCGAAAATGGCTGCAATAAGAATAAAGTATCCGGCAAGCAGCAATTCGCCGTACGAAATTGAAGCCACAATGGATATACATCCCGATATCAGTCCGAGTGATGTAAAAACACTGGGTAATCCTTTTCTAATGCTATTCATGGTTAATGATTTGAATACTTTCAATGAGTATTTTTCAGATTTGGATGCAGGCTCTATGCAAATGTAATTCTAATTTAATTTAATTGTATATTTTTGCTACTTTCAGATACATAAATTCACAGGAGAAAGTTTATGAAAATTGCAGTTGATTTTGACGGAACTATTGTTGAACACCGCTATCCCCAGATTGGTGAAGAAAAGCTGTTTGCTTTTGAAACGCTGAAACAATTGCAGAAACTGGGGCACAGCCTGATCCTATGGACTTTCAGGCACGGTAAAGAACTCGATGAAGCTGTTGAATATTGCCGGAAAAAAGGTATTGAGTTTTATGCAGTGAACAAGAGTTACCCCGAAGAAGTCTTTGACCTGGAAACGTGCAGCCGTAAAATCGATTGTGATCTTTTCATTGACGACCGGAATGTTGGCGGATTTCCGGGATGGAGTGAAATCTGGCAGATGCTGAATCCCGATTATGCCGACTCGGAATACAATGAGCTGGGTAATCTCGCCAAAGGCAACACCAAAGTTGGAAGCAGGCTCAAGAAACTTTTCCAGTAACCTTTGTGCATACCGTGCCCGCGATGAAATACTTTTCCAGCATAACATCACTTCTTTTTGCCTCACTGACACTTGTTCTTTCGCTGAGTTGCTGCCGTAAAAATGCACCCCGGCATGCCGACAATCATGCCGGTATAACTGCCCCAACCCGTGTCCGTATAGTCTCACCACTACCCGACCAGGTAATTACAAGCGGTGATTCGGTACAAATTGAAATCGCACAGGCAGACAGTACGGTAAAAATTGATTCGATAACCGTGTCCGGAGGAAAAGGACGTGCCATAACCCATCCCGGGATGCAGGACCGGTTGTTTTGGCATTCCGCCGGCAGCAGGGTCGGAAAGATACCCCTGAAAATATTGATTCATTATTCCGACTCGATTCAGGAATCGCACAACATCAACCTGGTGGTTCTTTCCAACCTGGAACCGCAGCAATACAATTACCGTGTAATCCGGAAATACCCGCATGACGACCTGGCCTATACGCAGGGACTTGTATACAGCAATGGCAAACTGTATGAAAGTACCGGACTGGAGGGCAAATCATCTGTGAGGATTGTGGATATGGAAACAGGAAAGCCTGAAAAGATAACCCATTTGGCGCCGCAATATTTTGGCGAGGGTATTGCCCTGTTCAAAGATCAGATTTATCAAATTACATACCGATCACAGGTTGGATTTGTATACGACAAAAATACCCTGAGCCAGATCCGGAGTTTCGATTACCAGTTTTCGGAAGGTTGGGGACTCACTGCCAACAGCAATTTCCTGATCATGACCGACGGGTCGGCCCAGCTTTATTACCTGGATCCCGAATTCTTTACCCAGGTTGACCGGATTGAGGTGTTCGACAACAAAGGAAGAATTGATTCACTCAACGAGATTGAATATATCAATGGTAAAGTACTTGCCAATGTTTACGGAGAGTCTTACATCGTAGTTATTGATCCTGAAAGCGGAAAGATCACCGGGAAAATCGAACTCGAAGCCCTGTTGCCTGCCGGCTCAAAAGGAGATTATAATAAGGTGCTCAATGGAATAGCCTATAACCCCGCCAACGGGCACCTCTATGTCACCGGAAAAAACTGGCCTGTTCTTTATGAACTGGAATTGAACCCTTCACTTTGAAATTTTCAGGTTTTATTCACTTATAAACCAGTTATTACCATTGAATTGTTAATATCTATCTAATTGTTTCTCTGTGCTTTATACTAGGTTATTAACACTCAACCGCATAGATTGCATTGTTAATAACTTGTTCATAAATGAAAATTTATTGTTTGTAAAAGGCCCAAATAATTAAAAAACCGCTGGCTTATTAAATTGTATTTTTGAGGCCGTTCTTGGTGCTGAATAAACTAGAAAAGCAAAAATCGATACATGGGTAAAATTATAGCCATTGCAAATCAGAAAGGCGGAGTAGGTAAAACCACAACCACCATCAATCTGGCTGCCAGCCTGGCAGTTTTGGAGAAGAAAGTATTGATGATTGATGCTGATCCTCAGGCCAATGCCACATCAGGCTCGGGTTTCGACCTGAAAAACATCAAGACCGGTATTTATGAATGCCTTATTGATGAAGTCAATCCCAATGATGTCATCCTGAACAGTGAAATAGAAGGGCTCGACCTGTTGCCATCGAGCATTGACCTGGTTGGTGCGGAAATTGAAATGCTCAACATGCCCAACCGTGAAAGGATTCTCAAAGGCGTTATTGAAAAGATTGAGAAAAAATACGACTACATTCTGATCGATTGTTCACCATCGCTCGGGCTCATCACCGTTAATTCGCTGACAGCAGCTGACTCCATCATGATCCCTGTTCAATGTGAGTATTTTGCACTGGAAGGACTTGGGAAACTACTGAACACCATTAAAATAATCCAGAGCAGGCTGAATCCGGAGTTGGAGATTGAAGGATTTGTGCTTACCATGTATGATTCACGCCTGCGGCTTTCAAACCAGGTTGTTGAAGAAGTCCGCCGCCATTTCCAGCAGATGGTATTCGACACCATCATTCAAAGGAACATTAAGATCAGCGAAGCCCCCAGTTTCGGGAAGCCGGTTATTATGTACGATGCCGAATCCAAGGGATCGCTCAACTACCTGAATCTCGCACGAGAAGTGCTGCAAAAGAATGGGGATACCAAAATCCCTGCTAACCAGAAAATTATTGAGTAAAATATATGGCAAAAAAGAATGCATTAGGAAGGGGTTTGGGAGCCCTCATTGAAGAGGCGGAACCTGTTGAGGTGATTGCCAGAGAAGCTGTTGCTACAGGAACTGAAATCAATATCGACCTGGTTGATACCAATCCGTTTCAGCCCCGTACGGTATTTGACAGCGAGGCCCTTGAAGAACTGTCATCATCAATTAAAGAAATAGGAGTTATTCAGCCCATTACCGTTCGCCAGATGGAAAACGGACGCTTTCAGCTGATCACCGGAGAAAGGCGTTTCAGGGCTGCACGCATTGCAGGTCTGACGCATATACCCGCCTATATCCGGACGGCTAATGATCAGGGCATGCTTGAAATGGCACTGGTTGAGAACATTCAACGCGAGGACCTGAATGCTGTGGATATAGCCATCAGCTATCAAAGGTTGTTGGAAGAATGTGAGCTAACCCAGGAAAACCTCAGTATAAGGGTTGGTAAGAAAAGAGCCACGGTTGCCAATTATCTCAGGCTGCTGAAACTCCCGGCCGAAATTCAGGTAGGCGTTCGCGACAACAAGATTTCCATGGGCCATGCCCGTGCACTTGCAGGTGTTGATGATCCGCATGACCAGCTGAAGCTTTTTTATAAAATAATTGAAGAAGAACTCTCGGTAAGAAAAACTGAGGAACTCGCCAGAAAACTTGAAAGCGACCTGCTCAAACACCCGGAGACCGAAGAAACAAAACCTCAGAAAAGTCCCTCAGGTGCCTATGACGATTTGAAAAACCAACTTTCTGACTTCTTCAACACCCGGGTTTCTTTCCAGCACAACAATAACGGATCGGGAAAAATCGTTATTCCATTCCGGTCAGATGATGAACTCGAAAGAATTATCGGTATCTTTGACCGCCTTAAAGATTAAAGCGGTTCAACATTGTTTCTCAAACAGCCAACAACTGGTAGAAAAAGATTGCTGCATATCCTGGCAGGTATTGGAATAATCGGGTTGATCCTGGTTGTTAATACCTTTCCCGTTGCCGCCCAGGAACAGGATACCATTCTGAAACGCATTTCTGTTGCTGAACAAGACGCCCTCATTCAAAACGATACTGCTTTTGTTGCTGCTGTAGTAAAAAAGCATTCCCCGCACAAAGCGGTCATGTATTCCCTGATTTGCCCAGGCCTCGGACAGATATATAACCACAAATACTGGAAATTGCCAATCATTTATGGTGCCGGTGGCGCATTTGCCTATTTTATAATTTACCAACAAAATAAGTACGAGAAATTCAGGGATACTTATAATAACAATCTGGGAGCAGATGCAAAAGATAAATTTGTGATTGACGGACTGGGATACTATTATCAAAGTCTGCCGAGGGGTCGCGATACCTACCGACGCTGGCGCGATCTCAACATTGCCGGACTGGGTGCCCTATACCTGCTTAACGTGATAGACGCCATGGTTGATGCGTACTTTTTTAATTACGACATTTCGGATGACCTGAGCCTGAAAATGGAACCAACCCTGATTCAGGTCCCCGGTGAAATCGCATCGCTGGGTTTCCGGATTAATTTGGGATTTTAATTATTTTTGCCAAAAAACAAGACAATGAAGGATCTTCTGCTGGGAATTATACTCGCCGCTGCTTTTGAAACAGCTTTAATTGCCAATTCTACCATTCCACGCGATACTATTCCCTCAATCATGGACGATACCATGATTACCGACCTCAATTTCGATGAAAACCTCGACAGCCTGCTGAATCTCTATTATGTCGGGCAATCAGTCGGCAACGACCCGGAATTCTGGAACAACGGAGCCGACAGCCTGATTCCCGATTTCTCCGATTCAGTTTATATTGAAAGGCTGAAAAAAATACCCACCGTGGTCGACCTGACTTACAACTCAATAGTTCGCAGGTATATTGAAGTGTATACCCGGGAGAAAAGAGGATCGGTCGGCGTGATGCTGGGACTTTCACAGTATTATTTTCCTCTTTTCGACGACATTTTCGATTATTACGATGTCCCTAATGAGATGAAATACATGTCGATCATCGAGTCGGCACTCAACCCAAGGGCAACATCGCGGACCCGTGCAGTGGGCTTGTGGCAGTTCATGTATGGAACCGGCCGGTCTTATGGACTTACCATCAATTCACTCGTTGACGAACGCCGTGACCCCATCAAGTCAACATACGCAGCAGCCCGGTATGTTAAGGACCTGTATGCCATTTACCGCGACTGGACCCTGGTAATTGCAGCTTACAATTGCGGCCCGGGCAATGTTAACAAAGCCATCCGGAGATCAGGCGGAAAAAGAAATTACTGGGATATTTACTACTACCTTCCCCGTGAAACCAGGGGCCACGTGCCGGCATTTATTGCTGCCACTTACATGATGAACTATTACCGCGAACACAACCTGAAACCCATTCCGGTGAATTTTCCGGTGACCAGCGATACCATCATGATTACTAAAAACCTGCACTTCATGCAGATTTCCGAAGTGCTTGGAATTCCAGTGCCGCTGTTAAAAGACATGAATCCTCAGTATCGCACGGATATCATACCCGTTCACGACAAGCCCATGGCACTCAGACTGCCCATGGATCAGGTAACCCGGTTTATCGATATGGAAAGAGATATTTATGCATTCAAGGATTCCGTTTATTTCAATCCTGAAAAGGTCATCACAAGTCCCACTACCTATGACGCCCGCAACGGATTTGACGAACCCCCTCCGGGTAATTATGCCAAACTTACTTACACGGTTAAAGAAGGAGATAACCTGGGCTTTGTGGCCATGTGGTACAATGTGCGCCTGTCTGATATCCGCTACTGGAACAACATACGGCACAATACCATCCGTAGCGGACAGAAACTGTCGATTTATGTACCCCGCAATAAAGTATCCAAATACGAAGACATTAATGAATTGTCGTTTGCCCAAAAACAGGCACGGGTTGGAAAAACTGTTACTGCCGAAGCCACACAACCTGCCCAGCCCCTTGCGGCCGGCAATGGATATGTGATTTATACTGTGAAGCAAGGCGATACCATTTGGGATATTATCAAAAAGTATCCTGGTGTAACGGAATCCGAGGTGAAACAATGGAATAATCTTACAGACGTTGCAAAAATCAGGGCTGGCCAACAATTGAAAATTAAGCCCAAATCTTGAAACGCGGTTTGATTTGCAGCGTATACTAATAGCTATTAGCCATTGGTCGTTAGCCGTTAGCTGTTAGCTATTAGCTAAAGGCTAAAAGCTAAAGGCCAATGCCTGCCGGCAGGCAGGCACGGCCAAAGGCGTTTTAATTTTTGCTGTAAATGAAACCATCGGGCATTCTGCTTTTTCTGCTTTCTGTTTTTACCCTGCTCATTGCAGGTGCCCTGTATTTTCCCGAAGAGGGGATTCCGCTCTCCGGGAACATGAAACTTCGGTTTTTTTCAGCCAAAGACCTGCTTTCTTCGAGCCAGGTAAGATATGCCGATATCAACCAAATTCTCAGGCAGCAGGATCTCCTTAATGACTCAATACTCACGGCCCTGGCCGAAGGAAGTTCTTCACAGAGAAATTTCAAAGTCAGTACCGACAGCCTCATTAAAAGCATTACCCCCATTGAATATCCGGGGAATGACTCAACCATCCTGTATTCTTTCTTTCGTACATTGAAAGATCTTCCTTCATCCGGCCAACTCATTAGAATTATGCACTATGGTGATTCACAGATTGAAGATGACCGCATTACATCACTGTTGAGGAACAAGCTTCAGTCGCGTTTTGGCGGATCGGGAGCGGGACTGGTGCCTGCCTCCCAACTTTATCCTTACGGATTCTCCATGAAGCAGGAGAATTCCGACAACTGGGACAGACACATCGGGTTCGGCAAAAAAGATACTACCATTAGGCACAAACGATACGGTGCCCTGGCAAGTTTCTGTGATTTTACCGGCAACAGGCAGGGGAAAGCCGATACTGCCGAGGCCTGGATCAGTTTCAGCATATCACCCTACGGCTACCAGAACACACGAAACTTCAGCCAGTGCAGGGTATTTTACGGACAAAACGAATCCCCTTTTCTCAACGAACTATACCTCGATGACCAGCTGGCTGATGCAGATATTTATCCGGCTTCGTCTAAAATGAATGTAATCCGCTGGAAGTTCGACAGTCCTTCGAAAAAGATGACACTGCGCTTCAAAGGGCAGTCGAGTCCCGAAATTTACGGAATAGCCCTCGATGGCCGCAAAGGAGTTGCCGTGGATAACATCCCGCTTCGCGGTTGCTCTGGTCTATTTTTCACCCTCTTCGATGAAGAACTGATGAGGGCCATGTACAGGGAGCTTAATGTAAAGCTATTCATCCTCCAGTTCGGCGGTAATTTTGTTCCGGCAGGACTTAGCAATTACACCGGTTATGAAAACTGGTTTTACAGCCAGATCATCCGGATCAAGACTTTGTGCCCGGGTGCAAAAATTCTGGTGATCGGAGTGGCTGACATGTCGATAAAAGACAAAAATCAGTATATTACCAATCCAAATGTTGAAAAGGTACGGGACGCATTGAAAAAAGCTGCATTTAAGTCGGGATCTGCCTTCTGGGACATGTATGAGGCCATGGGAGGAAAAAATTCAATGCCCTCATGGGTATCGGCCGAACCCTCACTTGCTTCTGATGACTATGTTCATTTCAACTCGCGGGGTGCAAAAACCATTGCGCAGATGTTTTACAACGCTTTTATCCTGGAATATCACAAGTTCGAAAAATATGCGCAATAGGGTTCTCATTTATATCGTCATTGCATTTCAGCCACTGGTGGCCCAGGTTGCTCCCCTTCCACTTGATTTGCCGCAATATAGCTTCATTCAGTACCATGCGAACCAGTTTGAAGGCGTCCGGAATAATCCGGGATACGAAGAGCTCTTTGCCAAATTTGATACACTGATCCGTTCGGGAAATAACCGCATCAACATAGTTCATATTGGAGGCTCACACATACAGGCCGATATTTACACACACCGCATCAGGCAGGATCTGCAATCGTTCTATCCCGGCATCCTGGGTTCCAGGGGATTCTTTTTCCCTTACAAATTGGCCAAAACCAACACTCCCTCCAACCTGCAGATCTCCTATACCGGTGAATGGCTTACCAGTAAGAATACAGAAACCCAACCTGCATTCACCATGGGCCTTTCAGGCATTACAGCGGTGCTTGTTAGTAAAAAAGGTGAATTGAATGTTGTTTCGCGGTTTGATTCGCTTCAGAACTATGATTTCAACAGCATCAGAATATACTGCAACGTGACCGACAGCATTGCCGTCCCCCGCATTGAACCTGAAAATCTGGTTGAAGGAGTCAGTGTGAATGCTTACGGAAAATACATTCAGTACACACTTTTGAAATATACCGATACCTTGCGCATGGTTATTGACCAGCCCGATTCCACCCGGTCACCCTTTCAGCTTTACGGCATCAGCCTCGAAAATGACGACCCCGGCGTTGTATACAACACCATTGGTGTGAACGGTGCCAAATTCACCTCTTACCTCAAATGCAGCTTATTCAGGCGGCAATTGGGTTCGCTGCATCCCGACTGGGTGATCATATCCATTGGTACCAATGAGGGCAATACCCGATCATTCGATTCCGAAGCCTACCGGTCTGAGTATCTCATGTTTTTGGATTCGGTGAGAACGGCTGCACCCAATGCCGCGATCTTGCTCACTGTACCCAATGACAGCTATCTGTTTAAAAGATATACCAACACCAATACGGCAAAAATTCGTGAAGTGATTTATAATATTGCCCGTGAATATGGTTATGGTGTGTGGGATTTTTATACCATAATGGGTGGTCTGAACTCAGCCGCCACCTGGTACAACAACGGCCTGATGGGTAAAGATCACATCCACTTCAACAAACCGGGCTATCTGTTGAAAGGAGATCTGTTCTTTTCGGCATTCCTGACCAGCTGGGATGACTACTTGCAGCGTCAGGCTCCTGGCGGTCATCCAGTATCCAGTACTTTCCTGCCGGAGTGGCAGCGCAGTCAGGTCCAGTATCCAGTATCCAGCCTCCATGATTGACCAACTGAAACAAATATTCCTTTTCAATTCGGATACGCCCCTCATCTTTACGCGGCTGTATTTCTGGGGATTTTTTATTGTGGTATTGCTGTTTTACTCGTTGCTTTATAAAAAAATAAACCTGCGAAACACATACCTGTGGCTGGTTTCGCTGTTCTTTTATTACAAAACAGGAGGTCTCTTTCTGATCATCCTGATATTTACAACCGTTATTGACTTTTTTATCGGACAGGCTGTTTATAACGCCAAAACCAAATCCAGCAAAAAAGCCTGGGTGGCCCTGAGCCTTTCAGTTACCCTTTTTGTTCTGGCTTTCTTTAAATACGACATCTTCTTTACCGAAACGGTCAATCAACTGTTCGGAACCAGTTTTCAGGTGATCAACCACGGCGCATTCTGGTCGAATATGCTGCTGGGTACGCATTTCGATATCGGAAAACTGCTTCCGCCTGTAGGAATTTCCTTCTTCACCTTTCAAACCATCAGTTACATCATCGATATTTACCGCGGCCAGGTGAAACCGGTGACCCGTTTTACCGATTACGGCTTTTTCGTATCCTTCTTTCCACAGTTGGTTGCCGGTCCTATAGTGCGCGCTTCACAATTCGTTCCGCAGTTGTATAAAGAATATTCCGTGTCACAGGCCGAATTTGGCCTGGCCATTTTCATGATCCTGAAAGGCCTTTTCAAGAAATTATTCATCGGCGACTTCATAGCCCTTAACCTGATCGACCGGGTATTTGCCAATCCCATATCATACAGCGGATTTGAAAACCTGATGGGGCTTTATGGCT
>CAYVBH010000111.1:0-11892 GCA_964449015.1 uncultured Bacteroidales bacterium | reverse complement strand
AATCCGCCTCTGAGAAAAGGCGCCTGCCTGCCGGCAGGCAGGTTGGTTACTTTTCCAGCTGTAGGGAAAAGTGACAATAGTGGTTCGGGGCAAAGCCCCGGATGCATGAAAGTTTTGCATAAAAACGGCTAAATCATTCCTGCAGTGCCTTTATTACTTAATTTTCTGCTTTGAATAATAGCAGCAGGCATTTATAGTCCAGATATGCTGCCGACAGCTTGATGCTAAGACGTTCGCAGGCGTGAATCGTTGCGTTGCCAATTCGCTTTGCTGTCGAGTTAGTACAAGTTATACAAGTTAGTGACCACTCAAAAACCCGCATCCAGCAATAGCATATACACGCCTTGGGCGTTCGTACTTCAGGATTGCGGTGCATGAAGTGCTATTTCTCAGAAAATGAGAAATAATTAATCCCGGACTTTATAATCCGGGATTAATTATAATTCTTTAAAAGGCAGATTTTAAAAAGAAGTTTTCACCAACTATTGAAGTAGAAAATGAAAAGCAACCGCAAATTTAATATCTCTGCTTTCCCATTCAGGTATATCAATTTCACCAAGCTTATTAGCTACTCTCAAACATTCTGTTTTCAATAACGGAAAATTACGTTTGAAATTAATTACGATTGTATCGTACTGATATACAACAATTAAATAAATATAATTGTCTCTGCTTTAATCCTTTACACAGCGAACAGAAAATCCTACCTTTTGATGTGTATAGCTTGAATTTATAAAATTGGAAGAATTTTCTATGCAACGGTATAATGGACCATCAATGTATAAAGTTGCGCTCAACCAATAACTTTTGTAGCTAATATCAAAGAATATCCCGTCGCTACCACGCCCTCCCCCCGGAAGAGCGGTAAAGCCGGTTTCATTTGTTGCTCCGGTATTAGGTGAAGTCCAATGTATAGTGCCTTCTTCTTTAAGTTTACCGCTATAGTAATTAAGGTATATTGATAGCGTAGCCCACTCATCATCGGTGGGAATATGCCAACCAACAGGAGCCAGTTTCCCTGTGTTTATAGCATGCCAGTTGTATAACCGACCATAAGTGGCTATTGTATCTGTGCTGATTGAGTTGTTATAGTTACAATATGCGCCCGTTGTCAATTGTGACCATTCATTATTGTCAGTTACATTTGGTATAAAGGTACCATCATTGTAAACAGTTGTGCGAAGGTTCTCCGCCATCCACGTTTGGGTACCTATGGTTACTGTTTTATATACATTGCCATCTTGGTCGGTCATTTTACCATAGCTTACATTGGGATTAAACATGGCTGTTGATTTACCATTGGTTGGATTATCATCTGCATCCTTCTCGCAGCTGCTTGAAAATACCAGAAAAACACCCATTAATAATAGCATGGAAATAGAAATGTTTGGTTTTTTTTTCATTTTATTAAAAATAATTGTTTATGATTATTTGAATTGTATTCAATTAAGATCAGGTTTTGTCAGATTCCCGTTTATATCAAGAAAATTATAAATAATAAATTTACTACCAATATAATTATTTTTAAATCTCTATTTTTCAATAGCTTTAAAGGAGTTATACAGAATTATTATCTTCACATAGAAAAACGGTATAAACAAAATAAACCAAATCTGAATTATTCCTTTTGATATAATCATATTATTTGGTTTAGTTAGTTTACAGGTTTTTCTTTTACACGTAGGTGTTTTCGTACATCAATTTCAAGATTTTCATGTATTTAGTTTTTAATATTTTTGCCAATGTGAGTTCATGTAAAAACTCATTTTCAAATCAAATATTAATGATTTAAAGATAAAAGAAGTCTTTTAATTATATACATCAATTGTATTTTTTATCACATGGTAGGTTTTAAAGAAGTGCTTATCAAAGTAAAATTCGTCTTAAGATATTCTTCAGAAAATAATAAATCCCGGACCTTAATCCGGGATTTATTATAATTCTTTAAAAGACAGATTTTAAAAAGAAGTTTTCACCAACTATTGAAGTAGAAAATGAAAAGCAACCGCGAATTTAACATCTCTGTTTTTCCATTCAGGAATATCAATTTCGCCAAGCCTATTAGCTACTCTCAAACATTCTGTTTTCAATGAGGGATTAATTTCAGAATTTTTCACCATTTTCTGATCAGATGGTTTATAACCTACAATGTATATTTTTCTGATAACCGGAGCATCAATTTCACTTTTTGATGTAAAGGCTTTGCATTCCTTAACAATACCGCCCTTGTTCATATTTACCACAACGAAAACCATCCCCGTATCTAAAGAATTCTTTGCATCTGCCGGATAAACAATTCTCTTCTGAAGGTAATCTGATATTACAGAATCGGAAGATACCGAAAAAAGTGGTCCCTGATTAACAGAGTTTAATGGAGATGGAACTGATTTGAATGAAAAAGAGATAAACAGGATAGAGATTGCCGGAAGAATTAATAAGTTCTTCATTGTAGCAAAATTGGATGTTGGTTTTTTGTTAATCATGACTAAACGGTTTTTAATTAGATTAGAAAAACTATGAGCCAATGGAATCAATTGAAAGTTGGTTTGAATATTGAGAAGCCTGTACTGGTATTCTTTTATACTAGTTGAATTTCTTATCAGGAAATCATCTGCAAGATATTCATGATTTAACACGATAGATTTTTTAATGAAATAGAAAACAGGATTAAACCATTGAAATGCCCTTATTATTTCAATCAATAGAACATCAAATGTATGGCCCTGACGAACATGTGTGTATTCATGCTTTAAGATATCTTCAAAATCTTCACTCTCATATATTCTTTTTGGCAACACTACGTATGGAAAAAATGAAAATGCGGGATGTTCCATTTCAGAAATAACGACAATTGGATATTTTCTATCGACTTTATTTCCTTTCTTAATGATCATATAGGTTCTCATAAACCCAATAACCAAACGCAGAAGAAATACACCTACAATTAAAAAATAAATCAAAAGAAAGATATTGTCGATACTGAATGAAACAGCATTTTGAGAGACATTGGTATCAATTTGGGATCCTGGAAAAATACTTGCCACGCCAGGATATAAATAGTCTATACTATTATTAATCTTTAGCAAGCCAGGCATCTTAAAAAAAGGAATAATAAAAGGCAGTATCAAAGTAATAATCAGGTAAAATCTGTTTCTTTTATGGAATGTTTCTCTACTATATAATAGAAGGTATAATAGGTATAAAAATATTGTTGAAATCGATACTTTAAGAAGGTAAATTATATAATCATTCATTTTTTGCCTCCTTTCTCAATGATTTCGATTAGCTTTTTCAGATCTTCTTTGGTTAATTTCTTTTCATCAACAAAAAAGGAAACAACATTTTTATAAGAAGATCCAAAATAATCGCTCACTACCTCCTTCATAAAAATTCGTCTATATTCCTCTTTTTTAATCAGGGGAAAATACTCATGGTTTTTACCATAGGCTTTGTGACCTATATAGCCCTTTTCCTCAAGTCCGCGTATTATTGATGAAAAAGTCGTATAGAGTGGTTTAGGATCCGGATGAAACTCAATAAGATCCTTAATAAAACCCTTGCGGACTTTCCAAATCAATTTCATTGCTTCCTCTTCTTTTCTGGTAAGTCTTTTCATTTATAAAATGTTTATTCAAATATAAAACGTTTTTTTCAGTTTTACAACTGTTTTTTCAAATATATTACGGTTTTTTACGTTTTAAATTAATAATTATTGTATTATATTGATATGCTACACTTTATAGATATTTGATCCTCTCAATCACATATTGATGAGCATTAAACAATTATTAGCAATTACACTATCAGTCAGATTTGCATGACGCTCAAAATAATTCAACATAATTACCCCAGGTAAGTATATTTTGTATATAGCCATTGTGATTTTTAATACTTTTATACGCTGTTTGCGGATGCCCCATGCATCCATATCGAAGTCAATTATCAATCTATCTGTTACCCCATGAAAAAAATACTTTTCACCCTCCTTTCCTTCCTGTTCCTGGTGACCATCACAGAAACCGCTGAAGCCAAACTCACCCTGAAAGAGGTGCGCACCGCCTCGAAAAATATACTGGTTGCCTTTTTTACAAGCGATACGCTGAATGTGAATGAAGTGGATATCTCCGATGCCACCCAATGGAAGATCAACGGAGTGCCCTGCAAAGGCATCTCGCAGTACAGCACCGAAGGTAATGCATGTGACCACCACGTGTACCTGCAGACTTCCGACCTTGCCGAAGGTAAAAAATACAAGCTTGAAACACCCTATGGCAACACTGATTTCAAATTTTCGGCTCGAAATACCTTCTGCGAATCGATTAAAGTAAACCAGGCAGGCTACAGCGCCCTTTCCAAAGTGCGCTATGCCAATTTTGCCATTTGGTTGGGCACGGCCGGAAGTAAAAAAATTGAAGGTCCACTGCCCGATTACGAGGTTTATGAGCCAAAAACCGGTAAGGTGATCACTGTCGGAAAACTGTCCGATCTGGGAAAGGACAGCTCATCGGGCGATTTTGTTTACCGCATTGACCTGGCCCAAGTACCCGAAGGCGGTCCCTATCAGATTGTCGTGAAGGGCGTCGGCTGCTCCTACCCCTTTGGTGTGGGCGGACAATTCATGAAGAAAACCGCCTACACATTGTTCCGTGGTCAGTTCTACCAGCGCTGCGGCTGCCCGATAGACAGTCCGGATATTCGCAAAAACCCCTGCCATACCCTGGTGTATGATGTGGACGGTCCCATTGGCGAAGCAAACATAGTAGTTCAGGGCAGCGAACCCGCTTTCAAATGCTACGGCGGTTACCATGATGCTGGTGACGCCGACCGTCGTGCTTACCACATTGCCAATCCCATCATCAACCTGATGATCTATGAGGCTTTCCCCACCTATTTCTACGACGGCCAGTTTGACATACCCGGTAAATTCGACGCCGATTACCATATCCTCAGCAAAATCAACGGCATACCCGACATCATTGACGAAGCTGCTTGGGGTACACTGATCTGGGAATACCTTCAGAACGAAGATGGCAGCATCCATTTTGGTACCGAAACCAAGGGCTACCCTGATCCGTTTGCAGCTCCGCTGGATCAGGACAACAAGAAATATGGAACCGTGAAAACCGATAACCGTGCCACCTGCACCAGCGCCGGTATGTTCCTCCACCTCGCCCGCCTGCTGAAACCCTATGATGCCGACAGGGCCAAAGCACTTCAACAGCGTGCCGAAAAAGCCAAGGCCTATGGCAATGAGGCCATGACCGATCCGGAAAGACTGTACTATCATGTTCAGCGATACCTGCTTACCGGTGATGCTGCAGACCACCAGAAGATAAAGGAGCTGTATACCACGGCAGGTGCTTTGAAATCGAATATCTACAGCACCATCGGCTATTCGTTGAATGACAAAAATTTCGACAATCCGGCCTACATCTATTCCTACATTGTGGCTCGGGATGTGCCCACCGATCCGGTGATTGTGGAATTCTTTAAAACAGCCATCCGCGAAGCCGCTGACAGCAACATTTCCGAATTGCGGAGCCACGCCTACCCCGTGGGCAACAATTCGGGTAAAGGAGGCTGGGGCCATAACGTACGCCAGCCCCGCTATGCTTCAGCACCTATGCTGATGTGGAGCCTGACTAAGGAACAACAATATATCGATGCAGCATCGGAACTCATGGACTATAAACTGGGACTGAACCCGATTGGCATCAGCTATGTAACGGGACTTGGATTTCACCAGGTACACAACCCGCACGACCGCGAGAGCGCCTATACCATTCTGAAGGGATGGGGCCCCAAGCCGGGTATTACTGTTTTCGGTTCCGGTGTGCTGGGTTGGAGAAGAGGCCCGCTGCCGGTGATTCCCAATCTTAACGAAGTAGCCAAGGAACGGCAGTATGTAGACAACCTGCCCACCATCAATTTCAACGAGTTCACCATTTTCGAAACCATGGACCACGATGCCTTTTATACGGTGCTGGCCAATGGGGGGAAGTGGGATAAGAAGGAGCCCTTCTAATGGAAGGAAGATCGAAGATCGAAGATCAAAGATCGAAGATCAAAGATCGAAGATCAAAGATCAAAGATCGAAGATCTGGGGAGAAAGGGACTAGGGACAAGTGACGAGTAGCAGTGGCAGTGAAGTAACTGTCATTGCGAGCGAAACGGAGTGGAGCGTGGCAACCGGAGCGAAGCGGAGCTCAACGAAGTTAATCTCGCGCGAAGCTGAGTGCAATGAAGTCAATCTATAAATTGTGGCTACTTGATAGAGATTGCTTCGGTCGTCGTACCTCCTCCCTCGCAATGACTTGCTACAGTCATCAGGTTTCCTACATGCATAAATGTCGAAGTATGACGAGTAGCATGGTTATGCTAACGGCCAATGGCTAACAGCTAAGGGCTAATAGCTATTTTTCCTTCTCCAGCAAACTGCATGTGAACCAAAGGAGGGGGGCCTGGCCGTGGAGGTCGCCGGTAACGCGGGGACGGTTGAGGTAGAAATTCACATCCTGGCTTTGGCCGGTTCCCACGCATACCTCGCGGATTTTACCATCGTCGTTGGTGTATTGGAAAAGTGCATCCCAGGCTTTCTTATAGGCACTTTTATAGGGTTCTTCAGTTAACAGGCCAAGCCTTATGCCCACACTCATGGCATAACCAAACATGGCCGTGGAAGATGTTTCTTCAAACGATTCCGAATGATCGATGAGCTGGCGCCACATGCCATCTACGGTCTGGCTTTCGGCCAGGGTTTTCATCATTTTCAGATACCCTTCGTGTATTACGCTGTAATGCGGATTGTTTTTAGGCAACTCCAACAATACTTCAGCAATTCCGGCAGCCACCCATCCGTTCCCCCTGCCCCAGAAGAAATGGGCATCGGGACCATGGAAAAAGAGGCCGTTTGGCTGCTGCAGCTTTTGTATGTAGGTATCAATTTCGAGGGCGGCTCGCTCGAGGTAAATCATGTTGCCGGTGGCCCGGTAGGCCTGTACCTGTAAACTGCCAATCATGTAGATGTCGTCGATCCAGAAGCGGGTCTGGCTGGTGAGTCCGTTTGGCAGCGGATCCTTCCATTGTCCGTCAGCAAAGGCCAGCCCCTGTTTGAGGTACTTCTTGTCCTTGGTCTGCATGTATATCTCGAGCGGCAGGATGCCGTATACATTGGCATCAACATGGTTGGCCGTGTTCGGTATGTTTTCGCCTGTCACCCGGTCGTAGCGCTGAATCAGCTTTTTCAGTGTTTCCTTGTCTTTCATTAGTCCGGCCAGCTTCACCGCCCCATAGGCCGCACAGGCTTCGGCGTAGTGAACGGCTTTCACCTCGGGCGTGTTGTACATCATGAATTCAGTCCGCGAGAGCAGGTCATGGGTAACCTTTTTTCCGACTGCCTCGGGGGTATCGATATATATGACATTTGGAGCCACATAACGGGGAACGCAACCCGACGACATGAAGAGGGCAGCGATAAATAAGAGGGAACAGGTTTTCATAGGGTAAATTTTTACCTAATGTACATAAAAATAATCAATAGCCGCTTTGGCCGCCTGGGAGTGCTGGTAGTGCCTTTTCACCTGGTAGAGCCTGCCGTCCTTTACAAAACGGGCACCTGTTTGCTTGAAATGAAAGGGCACCTTGTTTTGAATGCACTGTTTGCGGATATCGAGCACCCAGTCATAATGACATTCCCGGGCGTTGTTGCCCGACTCACCACCTACAACAACCTGTTCAATGGAAGGATGCAACCAGCGTGACAGGTCGATTGGCTCAAGCAACGGTTCACAGGCAATTCCCTTGTGTCTGATCGGAAGATCGAGCAAGATGGGCAGGCGGAAATTGGCCCGATCCTGGTTTTCGCAGGTGGAATAAACTGTCACATTGGGGTAGCCATTGCCCCAGTCGTCAGGCAGGTTTACGGTAAACCGGTGGATTCTTTTGGTGATGATGAAAAAATCAAGCTCGCTCCGCTTCCGGATCATTTGCCAGGCTTCTTTACGCCATTCGTCGGCTTCATCGAGGAAGAAGTCGGATGAAAAACAGGTGTACACGGTTTGGCCGGACTGCAGTTTACAGGTGCCGTCGCGTTTTCGCTTCAGGGGCAGGTTGAAGCTTGCCGTTTTCGCGATGATCGAAGCATCCTTCTCAAAGCCCGAATCAATGCGGTAGACATAGCAGTTCTGACAACCGGGGCTGATTTTATGGCAGCCGTGCCACGGATTCCACTGGGCCATGGCGTGAACCTATTTGACAAGATAAATAAATATGCTTTTGATCATGGGGATCATGATTGTATTACAAAAATAGGATTAAACTTGTAACCGGTTTTATGTAATTTAATCGATAAAAACAACTTGCTTTATTACTGTAAAAAATAAGATCCAACACGAATGAAATCAACGGTTATATTATTCACCCGCAATGGCATGGGTACTGCTCCCGAAGATCTGAGCCAGACGCTTGTAAAGAATTACCTCGGTCTGCTGCGTGAAGAAAACAAACTGCCGGTGGCGCTGCTTTTTTATGGTGAAGGGGTGAAGCTGGTATGTGAAGGTTCAGCGGTACTGGAATCTTTGTCAGAACTGGAATTACGGGGCGTGAAGCTGGTGGTGTGCAAAACCTGCCTGAGTTATTTCGGGCTTATTGATAAGATCAAAGCCGGGCATATAGGCACCATGGCGGATATTTTAACCATACAGCTTGAAGCAGGTAAGGTGATAAGTGTTTGAGGGGTGTATTCTTTCGGGGCTTCGCCCCGAATCCCCATTTCATGCTGCATACTTGATGCAATGAACGAAGCTTTCCTTCTGTCACTTTCTGTCGTCACAGAAAGTAACCAAAGAAGACTGACGTTGTGAACGCACTCCGTCTCGTACCTCGACTCCGTTTGAACGGCACAACGTCTTAATTTGGTATTTTTTATTTTGCTCCGCAATCGTTGTGGCAATGCTGTTTTGCTTTTATTTGTTATGATTCAGGTCAATGTTTCTCCCGTGAATACTATCCTGAACATAGAATAGCGACACAACACATTAGAACCAGCACAATCCGCCTTTGAGAAAAGGCGTTAAGAAAATCAATTCATTGCAGGCCTGCCTGCTTTGAGAATGATGATAAGAAAATATGTTTGAGGCCGATTCCTACGGCCGAGTTTATTTTCTTGTGTATCACATGAATTGATTTTTAGCCTTTTATCAGCAGCGGCGGCTCTTTTGGTCACTTTTCCAGCTGTAGGGAAAAGTGACAAAATGAGTTGGGGCTTCGCCCCGAAATAAATTTACATTCCCGTGACAATTCGTGACAAATATTTACCCGCCTGTGACAGCGGTTCTCTGACACCCCCGTATTTTTGTATCGTATTCCGGAAGAATATTACGGATACAAAAAGCAAACATCATGAAACCAATAATAATGATAACACTCCTGATCACAATGATGCTGATGGGCGCACCCATGCTCAATGACACCTTGACACACACCGGTTCAGACAAAGAAGTTGCAGAAAAATCATTATTCTCAGGAACACAGGATGCCGAAATAAGCAAAACAACCGCCGATAAACCGGAAGTTCAATCAGCCGCAAAATATCAAAACTCAATCGAGGCAGCCGGAACCCTGCCCGGTAAAAACACAGCAAATCTGATCATTATTTTATAATAATCCTATGAAAACAAACCATGCTTTAAAACTGACCTTTATTCTTCTGGTAGTGAGCTTCGGCCTCTCGTGCCGGGCGGAAGACATGCGGAAATATGTTTCATTGTCGGGCTACTGGAAGTTCTCAATCGGAGACGATCCGGCCTGGGCAAGTCCTTCTTACGATGATAGCGACTGGGACCAGATTGCCATATCCAATAAGTGGGAAGACCAGGGTTACAACGAATACAACGGTTTTGCCTAGTACCGCAAGACCTTTCGCATAGAGGATGTTCCGAATAATACGGTTCTTTATCTGATGCTGGGTCGCATTGACGATACCGACGAAGTATACCTGAACGGCAAGTTGTTAGGCAAAAGCGGGCATATGCCTCCGGAATATGTTTCGGCATACGACCGCTCCCGGAAGTACGTGATTCCTGCCGGTTACCTGCTGAAAGACGCCGAGAACGTGGTTGCAGTGAGAGTGTACGATTCATACGAGGAAGGCGGGATGGTGAGCGGATCTACCGGTATTTATTTCGATGCCGATGTGGAACTGCTCGACGTGAATCTGAACGGCAGGTGGAAATTTCATACCGGGGATGACAAAGCGTGGCGCGAACCGGGATTCAAAGATGACAACTGGAAAAGAGTGCATGTGCCTGCATCATGGGAAAGCCAGGGATATGACGACTACGATGGCTATGCATGGTACCGAGTCAATTTCAGGTTACCCAAAAACCTGAGTGAAGATGATCTCTACCTGGTTCTGGGCAAAATTGATGATATTGACGATGTGTACCTGAACGGCAAATACATAGGAAGTGTATATGATCTCAGAAAAGACGGTGAATACAGATGGTCGGGAGGGGAATACAATGCACGCAGGATTTATCATATTAAGGACGGCCTGCTGAACCGCGACGGCATCAATACTCTGGCCGTGAGGGTTTATGATGGTCAACAAGTTGGAGGTATTTACCAGGGACCGGTGGGGATCATGTCGGAACCGAACATGCGGAAATACAGGAACAGGCATTATGAAAGCCGGAGTTTCTGGGATTTCATTTTCGATGAAGTATTTGTGGATTGGGAATAAAACTGTAATGTCATGATTTCAACAGCAACACGGATAGGGAAAAGGGCTTTGGCAGTGCTGGCAATGATTTGTCTGATGCATCAGACGGGAAAAAGTAACTTATACTATGAAAACCTGACACTGCTCATGAGCCTGAAGGGCAGCTGGTCTTTTTCAATAGGGATCAGTGACGAATGGATTTCACCGAAGTACGACGACAGTGACTGGGAAACCATCAGGGTTCCTGCTTCGTGGGAAGACCAAGGATTTAACGGATACAACGGCTATGCATTTTACAGGAAGAAAATCAGGATTCCATCAGAATTCAAGGGTCGCATGCTTTACCTGAAAATGGGCTATATCGACGATGTGGATGCCGTTTACCTGAACGGGTACAAGATTGGCGCCACCGGCAGCTTTCCGCCGAACTACGTGACTGCGTACAACGCCAATCGCACCTATTACATACCCGAACAATACATCAACTTCGACGGATTGAACCTGATCACGGTAAAGGTATATGATTCACAGCAGGCCGGGGGCATTGTAAGCGGCGACGTGGGATTGTATGGCGGAAAAGCCTCGGTTAACCTGGAAGTTAACTTACAATCGCAGTGGAAATTCAAAACCGGTGACGACCTGGCACGTAAGGAAGCTGGATATAATGACAGCCAGTGGGACAACCTCTTTGTTCCGGCCAAATGGGAAGACCAGGGTTACCGCGATTACGACGGCTATGGATGGTACCGTAAAACATTTGTTTACCAGGGAAATGCCACCGACAAAACGCTAGTGTTGCTCATGGGTAAAATTGACGACATTGACAAGGTATATATCAACGGCACTTTTGTAGGTGAAACAGGAACATTTCCTTCGAGATCGGGTCAACACGCCAATTCCGATCAGCACTACAACGCATTCAGGGGGTATTATTTCCCGGCCAGCCTGCTGAAAAAAGGACAGAAAAACACCATTGCCGTAAGAGTTCTCGATACCGGTGGCGAAGGCGGTATATACGAAGGGCCGGTGGGAATTCTGACACAAACCCAGTATATTGAATACTGGCGCAAGATAAAGAGAAGCGGAAATTAGGACGTCCGCTCTCCTTTAGGGACAAATTAAGTTTTAGGGTCCCCTTTTTATTGGTTACGTGAAAGGAGCGGTTGGAGGAC
>CAYVBH010000110.1:0-11901 GCA_964449015.1 uncultured Bacteroidales bacterium | reverse complement strand
GTGATCTGCGGTTCCGAAGAGGTGATGAAGGTGTTCCAACGTACCAATATTCAAACCACGCTTTTCACCCCCAGTGGTGAGCATCTTGAAAAGGACGTGAAGTTCCTTGAAGGGGAAGGGTTGTCAGGAACTCTCTTTGCCATTTCCCGCACAGTCGAAAATATGTTGCGTTATGCATCGGGAATTGCCACCCGCACCAGGATGCTGGTTGAAAAGGCCCATGAGGTCAACAAGGATATTGTGGTGAGCACTACACGTAAAACCATACCGGGAACGCGTAAGCTTGCAGTTAAAGCAGTACATGCCGGAGGAGCAAGTATCCACAGGCTGGGACTTTCCGAATCCATCCTGGTATTCAGGGATCATCGCAGTTTTCTGGGTGGAATGGAAAACCTTGAGAAACGGTTAAAAGAAAGAAAGTCGCTCGCGGGTGGCAAACCTATTGCAGTTGAAGTGGAAAGTTTTGAAGATGCGCTTAAAATTGCCAGAGCAGGTGCTGATATCATACAGCTTGATAGATTTGCTCCCGGCGACATCCGGAAGTTAAAAAAGGAAGTCGTAAAGTTCAATCCGGCTGTCAGGCTCGCGGCTGCAGGTAATATCACCTTGAAGAACATACAGGATTATGCAGCTTCGGGAGCTGACATGGTGGTTACATCATGGCCTTATTATGGCGAACCGGCTGATATGACCGTTTGCATTCAGCCTATTTATGAACAATTCTGATTACTCGCACTTTAGCGCTGTTCCGGGATTTATCCGGGTAGAGAGGAAAGCATGATAATATGCCGTGGCAAAGGAGAAAGCCATAACAATTGCCGTAGCAGCTACAAAATAAAAGACACTAAGGTTGATGTGATAGGCGTAGTCCTTGAACCAGGAAATGGAAAGGAGATATGATCCGGCCCAGGCAAAAACTGATGCAATCAGCACCATGGCTGCAACCTGTCCTATCCGCTGCAGCAAAAGGACGTTGTTGCTGATTCCCAGAGTTTTTTGAATGCCGATTTCCCGTTGTCTTTTGCTAAAGATAAATGAGAATAGGGCAAACAACCCCAAACCGGCCAACAGAATGGCCACCAGGGATAGTATTATAAAAATCTTCTTCGTCTGGTTCACTGCCTCATACTTACTGCGCCGGTCCTGGTCAAGATTATAGTAAACAAACGGGTAGGCAGCGGTGAAACTGTCCCAAACCTGGTTCATGTAAAGAATGGTTGAATCCTGACGGTCGGGAGTCAGCTTGACAGACAGGTATCCTTCCATGTTCCCGGGCATCAGAATCATCACCAGGGGTCTGATCGGGTTTTCAAGTGTTTCAAAATGGAAATCACGGACCACCCCAATGATCTTAAAACTAACACCTTTATGTTGATAGGGGGAGAGTTGCTTCAGGTACTTACCAACAGGATCAGAAACACCCAACATGTTTGCAAGCGTTTCATTGATAACACATGAAGAAGAGTCTTCCGGATTGCTGCGATCAAAAAACCGGCCGGAAAACATGTTGGTTTCGTAAGTGGAATCAAAGCCATAGCTTATAAAAAAGGTGTTTGCCGAATAGTTCTTTTCGGAGGAGCTTCCCTCAAGCACAAAGGGGACCCTGGCAAAACTGCCTCCCATGGCACTGTTGGTGTTGGTAACCGCCAATACTCCCGGATGCCTGAGAATCTGTTTCTTGTATTCCTCAAGTCTTTTGCCGAGACCGTCTGGGCGCCTGACTACTACAATGTCATCTGTATTGTAACCTCTTTCTTTATAAACGAGATAATGGTACTGGTTTGAAATGATCAGCGTCATGGAGATTGTTCCCACAGCAACGAACAGCTGAAAATAGGTAAGTAATGATCTCAGATGGCCTTTATCAGTTTCTTTGTAAAAACGGTTGCGTAGAAATGCCAAAGGGCTGAACGACGAAAAAACCAGGGCAGGATAAAGTCCTGAAACCAATCCGATTACCAGGATCAGTGCCACCATTAATGACAACCCTGCAGGGTTCAACAACTGACGCAGGCTCAGGTGAAGTCCGATATACCTGTTGAACAGGGGCAACGACAGTTCGGCCAGGAGAAGGGCCAGTGCCATGGCTAAAAATGCCAGTAATGATGATTCAAGCAGGAACTGATTTACCAGCCTGGTTCGTTCTGAACCGACTATTTTACGGATACTGACCTCTTTTGCTCTCAATATGGACCGGGCTGTGACCAGGCTGATGAAGTTCATACATGCGAGCACAAGAATGGCTATTGCTAGTGCCATGAAAAGATAAATGTACATTATCTTTCCTGTAGGTTCAAATTCTGCATTATAATCCGATCTCAGATGAATCTCCTTGAGTGGCTGGGGTATGTATTTATATTTTGCTTGTGTCGTCGAAAGCTGACTGTCGTTTATTTTCAGAAAGCCAGCATAGTCAGGCATCACATATTTCGTTACAATCCCGTCAAGGCCTGTTTTCAATTCCTCTGTGGTCATTCCGGGTTTGACCAACACATAAGTGTAAAGAAAATGAGAAATGAACCGGTTATCCTGCAACAACTTCTTAAAGGTTGACAAAGTCCCGATCATGTCGAAGTGCATGTGTGAATTTTCGGGAATGTCCTTCATAATGCCGGTAACTTTGTAGTAGGTTGAGTCGTTTTCAATACGGAGCAACTTGCCTAAAGGATCTTCAGAGCCGAAATAGCGCAGGGCCGTCTCCTGGCTGATTACAATACTGTTGGGTTTTTTAAGTACAGAATCTGCATTGCCCTTTAGAAGCGGGAAAGAAAACACATTAAAGAAAGATGAATCTGCAAAGATGAGGTTGTCTTCATTAAAGCGGATGTCTTTGTAACGTATTAGCCAGGCACCAAACCGGGCTACCCTTATAGCACTTTCGATTCCGTTGATTTCATGAGCAACTGTTTTGGCGAGCGGGGCAGGTGTAACGGCATGATTAAAAGTGTTGTCAGCTATTCTTCCATTAACGGCAATGCGATAAATTCTGTCTGCATTTCTGTGAAACCGGTCGTAACTGAATTCTTTATGGGCATAAAGAAAAATAATAATGCTGAAAGCAAGGCCAATAGCCAAACCGAAGATATTAATCAGCGTTTGGAAACGGTTCCTGAAAAATATCCTGAATGCTACCCTGATAAAATTGCTGAACATGCAAACAATGATTTTGATGTAATTTGCCCGGAGACCTTACCCAACATTCGTGCCATTTAGGATAATGACCTGTTATATATCTATTTACGTTCAAACATAGGTACCCGGGGCTCGCTTCACCCTGTACGTTTTTGATACAAGCAGTGTACGAAATCGGACACATCATTATTAAACATGCAGAAGTCAAACATGCTGTTTTACCTAGTAATATCTGCCCATAAGCCGGTGTTCAACTATTTTCTTTTTCAGTTCGAGCAAATTCACGGAACCTTGCACGGCATAGACCACCTTTCCGCCCGGCTCAACCAGCATGCTATAGGGAAGTGCTCCGTTCCAGCCGGGATTAATGGCTTCAATCAAGGCATATTTGTCATCGCTGTTAAACAGGTAGTTTTTTATTGGAGAGTGTTTGGCCTGTAGAAATTCAAGAACCTGATCTGCATTTTCCGGTTTGTCTGCCGACAGCGAAATGAATTCAAAATTGCGGTTTCCATAGATGCGTTGCAGGTTTACAAGCTCGGGGTATTCAATTACGCAAGGTCCGCACCAGGTTGCCCATACATTGATCAGCCTTAGCTTTTCCGAGTTGTTTCTTACCAGGTCAGCGATCTCTTTTTTTGAAATCTTTTCCACGATCACCTGTTTTTCAACCCAATCCTTATTTGTTTTGTCGGTCCATTCTGTTTTCCAGGCCCATTTGATAGAACAGCCGAAAGCCTTGTTCTCTGGAGTGGTTACTGGTTTTCTGTTCAGTGTTTCATCTACTGCGGTTCTCAAATCATCAGCATTTGCGGTGCCCGGTTTTTCGGAAGCATCCAACCGGCCTGTGTAAACCAGTTCCCGCTTCCGGTTAAATACAAAGGCGTGCGGAGTTGCTGTCGGGCCATATTGAATGGATACGGCTTCGGTATCGCCGTCATACAGATAGGGAAAATTAAAATTCTTGTCTTTTGCCCTGATGATCATGCTTTCGTAGGTGTCGTCAAGATCAGAATAACTGCATTCCTCTAAGAGTAGTGAATAAGCGCTGTTTGGCATGATGGCAACAACGGCAACACCTTTATCCTTATATTCCTCAGTAAAACGGATAATTCTGTTTTCATAAGCCTGGGCTGTAGGACAGTGGTTGCAGGTAAAAACAATTACCAGAACGTCAGCTGCATCAAAATCTTCAAGCTCATAAAACCTGCCGGTTACATCAGGCAGGTTGAAATCAATCGCTTTCGATCCGATTTCAAGCGTATTGACTTCCTGGTGAGGTACCCGTTGCGGATTGGGAATGAATGCAGCTTGTATGGTATCACCGCCAGAATGAACACCCCCTGGTTTTATGCCAGCCTGTTTACATGATGTCAGAAGAATAACTGCAAACATAAGCAGAGTCAAACCTGCAATCCCTTCCAATAACGCTGAGGTAATCTGGAGGGCACGTATATTAGCGTTTTTCATGATCATGCAGATAAAAGTTTGTACTTGGCTACAAGGAGTTAAATCTTACCGGATTTCCATTTTCAAAAATATAGATTAATATTGGAAATAAGGATAATTTTAAGAAGCTTTTAACATTATGGATCAGGCTAAATAAGTTGAAAAATCAGCCCTTTTGAGCCTTTACCTGGAATCGCTGTTAGATAAGTTGCATTTGAGGGCAAAGCGAAGCTTATAGAAATCTTCCAGGTGGTCGTTGATGATCATTGTATCTCCGCACTGCCATTTGCCGGTATAATATTTCCCTCTCAGTTCATAGCAGCGGGTATTTGTGGGATTGGTGAGCATTACCCGGTTCCGTTTCTCACCATATACTATCAAAGCCTTTTGCATGTATAGGGCATTATGTTCTTCCTCAACCAGATAGGTTGCTTTGCGAAGCGGGTTGCATGACATCAGTACCAATAGCATGCCACAAACCAGGATGCGCATCGTTGTATTATTCTGTTTGTGCTCCTTCCGCATTTCCGCCGCCTTTCACATCATCATTTTGTATGCCACGGCTTGCTTTCTTTACCTGAAGATCCATTTTACCGAAATTGTAGGTCAGGCTGAAACGCAGGTTCCGGGAAAAGTAATAGGTTTCGGAATTTGTTAAAAAAGTGATGTCCCCGTTTTCATAGGAATAGGATCTTTTGCGCGTGAAAGGGTCAGAGGCTGATAAGCTCACCATCAGTTTTCGCTTGAACAGGTATTGCGAAAGGCCAAAACTTGTATAGTAATCACTCGATGATTTGCCCTGAAGCATGATAGAAGATGAATAGATTCCGCCGTTCATACTTAACGTGGCATCTTTCCAGAGCGGTCCCCTGGCTCCCAGATAGGCCCTGTAACTCATTCCTTCATTGGCAATGGCATAACCGGTATTGGCTTCAAGTATACTGTAACCTGCATTGCCGCTAATATAAATGTTGAATTTAGGACCGGGTCTGTAATTGGCATACAGGTTCAGCATGTATCTTGTGTCTTTTCCAATGTTTTCGTAAGTGCTTACCATGGCACCATTTGGCTTCACAGTTGATATCTGTTCGATGGAATTGTTTAAAAAAGACGCATACAAACTGGCCGAAATATTAAACTTGGGTTGAAAAAGAGTATACCCCAGTTCAAAAGAGTGAGAAACCTCCGATTCCAATGAAGGATTCCCGTAACTGATTCGCATTGAATCCATATTGTTTACATAAGGATTCAGATACCAGATTCCCGGTCGCGAAAGCCGCTGTGTGTATGAAGTTTTGATGGTGTGTCCCTCTTTGGGCATATAGGAAAGGGTGATATAGGGAACCAGGTTGAAGAGCCTGTTGGTAAAGTCTGTGGAGATGCCTGCGGTTTCTGATACGCCGTCGTTCCATGTTCTTTCCAGTCTGAAACCTGTTTTGGTGCTTATTTTCTTAAACTTTAGCACGTAACCGGCATATATGCCCAAAATATACTGATCGTAGTCAAGATCATTGCCGGTTTCCACTTTGACTTCTTCCCGGAAGGTTTCCGAATTGCTTTTATTTTGCCGTAGTATGAATTTCATCCCTACTTCATACTGGTGCACCTTGGTAATCGGATCGAAATAGTCTGCCTGTATCGTTTGTTCACGGCCCGATGCTTCATTTTCTGAACGCTGGTGATATGAAGCATAATTAACAAACCCGTTCACGTTTGTGGAATTTTTGGTATCACTCGGGTTGTTATCGAGCATATAAGAAAAGGTAAGCGACTGGTCCGGCTTTTTGAAGGTTCGCTGATAATCAATATTGCCCGATAGTGAGCCATACTCTTCACTGTTGCTGGTTTCAGAAGTATACCTGCGGGTAATTTCACTTGAAGTATTGCGGTACAACATCTCACTGGAACTGGTGTTTTTGTAAGATCCGCCATATCCCCAAAATGACAAGCTGATCAGGTTGAGCGTATCTATCTCGAAACTTGCTTCGCCCGAGAAACCCCTTGATGATCCGTTGTATTTACTCAGGCCCAGGTTTTCAGAGAAATGATAGTCGGTATTGTTGAAATATTCGCTGCTGCTACTGTATTCTCTTTCAGGTTGTTTGTACTGGCTTTCATAAAATCGCCCGGAAAAGCTGAACTTATTGATTTTTGCTGCCAGGTATAAACTGCCATTAAAGCTTCCTCGTGTATCCATTCCTGCGCTGACACTGCCGTTGTAGCCGCTGATCTTTTTGCGCGAAGTAATGATGTTGATGATGCCTGCAACACCTTCCGCATCATACTTTGAAGAAGGATTCGTAATCACCTCTATGTCTTTAATGGTATTGGCAGGCAAACTCTTGAGTACCTCCTTAAAGTTATTCGACATCATGGATGAACTCTTTCCGTCCACAAGAACTTTAAAATTCGACTGGCCGTTAAGGGTGATGTTCTCTTCAGCATCTACCGTAATCAGCGGTACCTTCGACAGCATTTCCAGTGAATTGTTGGTTTTTGATTCCGGATCTGATTCCATGCTGTACACGATTTTGTCGACCTCAATTTTCACCAGAGGCTTTTGAGCGGTCACAGTAACTTCCTTTAATTCGATGCCCTCTTCCAGAGCAATGGCACCCAGATCGGTTTTCAGGCTATCAACGGTTATGGATGTGGTAAACTGCCTGAAACCCACGGCGGAAACGGTTAATGTATACGTTTGTAGTTTTTTTACATTCAGGATGAACTTACCGGAATTGTCACATGCCAGCATGCCTTTTTCTCCGGTGCTGTCGTTACAAACCAGAGCTACGGTTGCATAAGGGATACCATTACCTGAAATTTTTTCAACTACCTGGCCGTTAACCTGGTAATTGACAGGTTTTTCTTGTGCCGTAAGGGTGTACGACAACAACATCCACAGCAGTGCTGCGGAAACACATTTCATCATATAGGGTTCTTTTTAGCGCAAAAGCTGTTGCCAGAAAGCTTTCCATAAATCAACGAGTGAATTTACAATTTATTTTTCAATTAGTGATGATTTTCAGAATTTTATGCCGGAATCTATGTCATCGACACTTTTTTGACACCTCAAGGCATTTCAGGTAAACTGCAGGAAGAGAAAACCAGAGTATAAATCCGGTCAAATCACAAAGTGTATTTCCGGATGGTAATCAACAGGTTCTCCGGGGTAATAGATTCTTTCGAGATATAAACCCGATGGCGGTGCGGCAAGCTGCGAGGGTCTTTCCGAATAGCGGTTGAGAAAGCCATTGATATCCTTATTAATAACCTTCCCTTTGCCTGCGTGAACCAGTACCCCTGTGACCCGGCGAACCATCATCCATAGGAAATGTGAACCAATAATGTGAATGGTTATCATATTCCCGGTTTCCGTAACTTCCAGATGAGTAATATTCACTTTTGTCGATTTTTCTTCAGCAGTGGCTGCACCAAATGAGGCAAAGTCATGAAATCCTTTTAATAAGCCGGCAGCCATTTTCATTTTTTCCACTGATAGTTCCTCTTTCACCCACCAAACATAGGGCTTGCCGAAAGCAGAACGCCTGCGGGAAATCACGTATACATAGCTGCGGGCAACGGCACTGTGACGGGCATGAAACCGGTCATCACACTTTTCCACGTTCAGTATGTGAATGTCGTAGGGCAGAAGGTCATTCAAACGCCCGGCCATGGTTTCTGCATGCATTTGGGTGGGAGCGTCGAGATGGGCAACCTGTCCCAGTGCATGTACCCCGGCATCCGTCCTGCCTGCCCCGTACAACTCAATTTTCCGGGTATTAAACAATTGTTCAGCGGCTTTGATGAGCTCTCCCTGAATGGTTTTTACCCCGCTGTTCTGTTGCCACCCGTGGTAGCGCGAGCCGTCGTATTCTATTTGCAACCGGAAACGGGCCATGTTATATGATTTTGTGACAAAAGTAGGGAATATTCATACAATGAAATATGCCACAAATTACTATTCATATCGTAATGCTTCTACCGGGTTTCTGGAAGCTGCCTTCCAGCTTTGCCAACTGATTGTAAACAGGGCAATGCACATGGCCATCAATCCGGACAGTGCAAATATCCACCAGCTTATTCCGGTTTTGTATGCGAAGTTCTGCAGCCATTTGTTCATAATGTAATAAGAAATTGGAAGGGCAATTACAAAAGCCATGGTTAACCACTTTAAAAATTCGCGGTTAAGCAGAACAAGTATTTCATATGCCTTGGCCCCGTTTACCTTTCGGATTCCAATTTCCTTGGTTCGCTTTGCAAGCATCATGCCCATGCTGGCAACCAACCCCATAACCGAGATTAATATTGCCAATACCGAAAATGCCTGAAACAGGCCCTTCATTTTAATCCATTGTGCGTATTGGGCTTGATAACGCTGATCGAGCCAGAAATAGTCGAACGGGTTGCCGGCATGAATTTGCTGATACAGGTTTTGCAGTTTTCTAACAACCCGGTCGGGACGTGCACTTTCGTTAATTTTAACTGAATAGTAACCAACGGCATGGTCTGAGAAATGAAATGCAATGGGATATACTTCCAATTCCGGCGATTCATGAAAAAAATTTTCAATTACACCTACAATCTGTTTTTTCTGATCATGCTGCTTCCAAAGTACTTCTGCTCCAATGGCTTGTTCAGGATCTGAAAAGCCGAGTTCTCTTGAAAGTTTCTCGTTAATAATCAGTTTGTTGCTTTCCATTTCTGTGTTGTAGGAAAAATTTCGTCCAGCCAGAAAGCGGTTTTCATAGAGTGGCAGATAATCAGCACCTACCCAGTTCATGCGGGTATCAGCCTCATGAATTCCCGATTCATTTTCGAGCCGGATACCCTGGATGGAACTGATGAACATTCCGGGGATATAAGTTGAACTGGTTATTGACTTTATTTCCGGAATTTTCAGAGCTTCCATTCTAAATGAAGCATATAGGCTGTTAATATCCAAACTCTCATCTGAAATAAGCGGTGATTTCACAACGAGTATATTGTCCTTTTCGAATCCCACATCTTTTCCCATCATTTCATTGATCTGTTTGCCGGTCAAAAGTGAGAAACAGATCAGAATAATGGCAGCGGCAAACTGAAGGGCTGTCATGTAACTAGTCTTTTGATTTGAATTACGTGTAGCTGTAATAAGGCCATTTGTCTGTTTGTTCCGAAGCATGTTGAATCCCTTTAAACCGGTCAGGAGTCCGGAAGCCACAGCGAGCAGAACAAAACCGGAAATGATGCATCCCCAAGCCATGAACTGAGAGTAAGTGCTGATTTCCAGGGTTAGGCCGAGCCGGTTTTTAAAAATTCCCGACAAGGCAAAATAGATAAACAGGGCAGGAATGCTGGCCAACACATAAATGGCAACGGATTCCATAATAGACTCCTTGAAGAACAGCAGCCTTTTTGCTCCAAGCACCCGCTTCACCTTCATCTTTCTTTCATCGCCCATGAGCCTCACCAGTGACAGGTTGAAATTATTCAACCAGGCAATCAGCAAGACCAGGATTCCGGCAAAAAGAACCAGGAAGATATTGAGGTAATTGGTATCTGACTCATACTTGTCTTTTTGGCCGCTAAGATGAATTGATTTAACCGGGTGCAACTGGTAATCGATCTGGTAACAATCAAACATTTCAGCAATTTTCTGCTTCGCGACAGATTGATCCAGTTGTGTTTTCACCTGCTGCGGGTCCGTACCCGGATTAAGCCTGACGTAAGTCCTGAAGTTAGCCCATTTCCATGGGTTTTCGGTATATTGATTGTGCTTCAATAATTCCTCGTCAGGAAACAGCATATTGATTTTCAAATGGGTATTCACCGGAAGATCATCAAAGACTGCAGCCACTGTATATTTCATTTTACCCAAATACCGGTCATACACCTCCAGTGTCTGGCCAATGGAATTCACTGTATGAAATATCTTTTCCGATGCCGATTTGGATATGGCCGCTGAATAAGGATTCGCCAATGCATTCCCCGGATCGCCATAGATACAGGCAAAATTGAAAAAAGAGAAAAAATTGGGATCTGAATAGTACAGGTTCGTTTCATTAAATGATTCCATACCGTTTCTCACCACGGCGTCACCATATAAAGGGTGCAGCCTTAACGTGCTTTCAACACCCGGTATGCTTGTATTCAGAACTTCAGCCGCCATCAGGGAAGAAGAACCTCCTGCTTTGGATGGAAGCTCACTTTTCGTCTGCAGCACATTCCGGTCAATGCGATACATCCGGTCTGCACCGGGATAAAACTTATCAAAGCTTAATTCAAAAAACAGGTAGTGAGAAATCAGGATCCCAGCCACCATACTTAAGGACAAGCCTCCGATACCAATCAGGGAAGTCCCTTTGTAGTGCAATAGCTTTCGGTATATCTGTTTTGTTTGTATGAACATAAAGTGTCAAATCATCAGTTGAAAGATGCTTTCAACAATTGTTCCAGTAATTTTATCGGTCAAGTAATCAGTTGAATGTCCAATTTAAGTCATGATCTCCTTTGTCCATATTTTTGCTTGTATGTCAAATTATTTGACGGAATTTCATTTACAGAGTGGGAAAGGGGAGCCTGGATGGTAGCTTTGGCAAAGCTAATCTCAAAGATCGGGATAAGAGATCAGTCATGCATATAATTTTTGTGCGGATTACCTTCGGTGATCACGGTGGTGGTTGTCCTGCTCAATAAAATCCCTGCCCGCTTGTCAGCGGGATACGGTATTTTTTATTTGCAGTAACCTGCAAACTATGGTTTGCGGTCACCGCAAATAAAAAATCCCTGTTCTGCAAAGCAGAACCAGGGATTTTGTTGAGGTCTCTGGCGGATTTGAACCGCCGTAAACGGTTTTGCAGACCGCTGCCTAACCCCTCGGCCAAGAGACCATTTCTACCGGATTGCAAAGGTAAGAAATAATTTTGTTTTGCAAAAAAAGGTTCTCGAGCCGTTGGCAATGCTATGACTTCTCTTCAAACTTTCTTAAGCATGCCGGACACAAACAATCGGTATAGGTGTTCATGATGATTTTCATCTCGCGCGGGTTGATCCGCACTTTTTCACACCAGCAGTCGTCTTCACCCTGACAGATAAAAAACCGGCCGCAAGCCGGGCATCGCTTTAAAGTTCCCTTGTGTTTGTTCATCTGCTTATTTATAATTTTCGACGGTCAGATGGAACTTACCATTCGCAAATAATCATATCCATATGTGAAATTATGATTATTTGCTCATGGACGTTTCATTTTTCGCAAATCACGCTGAATCGGTTCATGTTGCCCCCAATGGCAGGATTCAGCTTGGAAACGGTTACTTTTACCTTGCTGATTTTGCCCGATGC